>JAYRTK010000085.1:0-11655 GCA_041919595.1 Lysobacteraceae bacterium | reverse complement strand
TATTGATTGAGCACCGTCGTCGCGCCGGTGCCGTTCACGATCGATGTGATGTTGTGCGGGTCCGCGTTCTTGTTCGTCTCCACCACATAGGCGAAGGTCTGGCTGTAATCGCTCAGGCCGTTCACCGAGACCAGATTGCCGCGGGTCGCGCCCTGATGCACGTCATGGGCGTAGTTCACCTCGCGGCCGTCGCTGGCGATGATCTTCGTCAGGCGCCCGGTGGTGTCGTTGTATTGAAAATCGACGAAGTAGCCCGTGAGCACGCCGTCGGCACCGCGTTCCTGGATGCGGGTGAGGCGCGGCTGGTAGGCCACCAGTTGCGGCCTCTCGGGATCGATCGATTTGGGCGAGGTGCCGATCAGCGGCAGCCGGCCGCGGCTGTCGTAGAGGAACTCGTGGCGCTCGCCCGAGTGCCTGAGCATGGCCGAGAGACGGCCGTCGGTGTCGAACAGATCGGTGTTGCCGTTGGAATAGCGCAAGGCATAGGTGCCGTTGCCCTGCGCAGCCAGCTCGCCCGCGGGACCGCCTGCCGGCGCGATGTAGGCGCCGCCGGAATATACGAACTTCGCCTTGTGCCCGCAGCCGCTGCGCACCACGATCGAGCCGTCGGGATACTCGAACAGCCGGCGGTCGTGGGCGAAGGCCCAGCCGTAGCCCACCGCGCTGTCGAAGGTCGAACGGCTGTCGTATTTGCGCTCGATCGCGATCGGGAACTTGGTCCCCACGACCAGATCGGTATAGCTCAGGTGCAGGCTGCCGTTGTAGGTCCATACCGGATCGGCCACGCACGTCTCGGGGCTGAGCGTGTTGTTCTGGTTGCAGCCATCGCCCGTGCACACGCCATTGTCGTCGCTGCCCAGGCCCAGGAAGTTCAGCAGACCGCCGAACCCGTGCGCCGAGGCCGAACCCGCGCCGATGGCGCACGTCAGCAGCAGACTCAGTGCGAAGACCAGCGTGCGGGAACGCGTGAGCATGGGGGCTGTGCTGACGGATTGATGCGATGGATCGGTGGGCATGCAAGGCGAGGCATTGCCGTCGGTGCGGAGCATCATGGCGACCTCGCCGTCGTGGGGCTGTCGGATCGGGCAGCCGCGGGCTGCGGGTTATCGACCAGCACCCTCACCGAAGCGGTGCCGAAGTTGCCTTCGTAGCCGCGGATATTGAGCGTGAGAAAATGCTCGCCGTTGTTCACCTGCGACGAGTCCCAGGTCCAGGTGAGCGGCAGATAGCCCAGTTCGTTCTCGTGACTGAACACGCCATCGACGTAGAACACCGCTTCGAACCGCCGTTCGATCGCCAGCTGGCGCTGGGCGTCGGCGATGTCGGCGCGCAGCGGGATCCTGCCGGAGACGACCCTTCGGCCCTCCGTGTCCTGACGCGCGCTGCCGGCGAGCGTCAACAGCGCTTCCAGATCGCCGCGTGTGTCCAGCGGTTGCTGGACATGGTTGAACATCTGCTTCGCCGGGGCAGGACCGCTGCGATCGCGCTGCGCGTTCGCATCGACCTGCGAGGCGAAGCGGATGCGATCGGGATTGGCGCCGACGAAGATCGTGTTCTCGGGCAGTGCGTAGGCCTTCACCGAGGGCACGATCGCGGGATTACCCGCGAGATTCAATACACCGGACGCGTCCTTGCCGTCCCAGGTTTCGACGTTCGCCCCTGCGCCACGCGGGACCCAGTCGATCACCGTGCGCATGTGCGGGCCGCCGTCCAGCCCCAGCCGCAGGTTCACCCGCGCCGGCTTGTCGAGGTAGTAGTGGATCCTGCCCTCGCCCGCTTCCCAGCGCACATCCTTCGCGACGAGCGGCTCGCCGCCGCTCAGATCGGTGAGATCGTGCACCGCCTGCCCCTGTGCGTTCTTCGCAGTCAGCGTGTAGCTGTAAGCCTCGGGCGGCACCGGCTTGCCATCGGCACCTCGACCGTTCCAGCCGATGGCGCGATCGCCGGCCACAAAGGCCTGCTGCGCCGCGGACACGAGGCGATCGCGACCGTCGAAGACGGACAGCACGACGGTGGCTGGCTCGCTGAGACGGAACCGGACCTCGGCCGACTCGCCTTTCGCGGGGTCGAACCGGTCGCGATCCAGTCGCACCTGCGAAATCACCAGCGTCGATCGCGGGGACGCGGTTTCGCCGGGCCTGCTCGCGCGATCGCAACCCGATGCGGACGCAAGCGCCAGCACGAGGCATAACAGGAACCGATTCATCGGCCACCTCCGGCGGGTGCCCACACCGGCATGCGCGCGCCGCCCGGCAGATCGGTGAGGCGCACGATCGCCTTCGTCGATGCGTCGTAGACCCAGAGGTTGCTCGCGCCACCGCGCGTGGATTCGAAGACGATGCGCCGGCCATCCGGCGACCACGACGGGCGCGCATCGAGCGCCGCATCGTCGGTCAAGCGCTCGGCCCTGCCCTTGGCGGACATCCGCCACAGATCGTAGTAGCCACCGCGATTGCTCGAATACACCAGATCGCCATCGTCGCGCACGGCGATATCGAAGTGATACAACTGATTCACCGTCATCTGTGTCGTCGCACGCGAGGCGATGTCCACGCGCCAGATGTCGTGGAATTGCCCGCCCTGGCCCGAGAGGAAATAGATCGACTGACCATCGGGCGTCCAGACCGGTTCGTGTTGCAGCCCCGGCATCGCCGTCAGTTTCTGGGTGGCCCCGCTGGCGATGTCGAGCATCCAGATATCGTTGCGATCGGCGTTGTCCCCCATGCTCACCGAGTAGGCGATCTGCGTGCCGTCAGGGGAAACCGCCGCATCGAGGATGCCCCCCACTGGTGCGTTGATCGGCTCAGCCGCACCGGTGGCCACATCGATCCTCATCAGGCGGCCATCCTGCAAATTCGCCAGCAACGCCTTGCCCTCGGGAAACCACGACAACCGCGCAACGTCCTCCGGGAGACGGCTCACGCGGGTCGGAGCCGCGCCTTGGCGTGGAATGATCCACACCTGCCAGGTGCCATCGGCCTGCGCCAGGAAGGCGATGGGCGCGTCCACGGGCGCCCGCGCGCACCCGGCGAGCGACAGCACCGCGGCGGCGAGCAGAGTGCCCGCCTTGGGGCGCTTCGGACTACTGGACGACATTCAGCACTCCGCGGTAGGTCGATTTGTAGCTGGTGCCGGGAATCGTCGCCTCGATCGCGAAGGTGTAGGCGCCTTCGGTGCTGAGCAGCATCGCGTTGGGGTCGGCGGTATTGAAGCCCTTCCACTCCACGGTGTAGTCGATCGGCACGCCACCGCCGTCCTTCGCCGGTTGCAACACGTTATTGACCAGCACGATCGCCGAGGCGTGGTTGGGGTCGGAAATCCCGGGCGGCAGCAAGGTCATGCGCACCGTGGCGTCCTGACTGACCCGATAGGTGATGTGCGCCACCTGCTCGTAGCTGCTCGCGATCAGGTAAGGATCCGAACGGACCTCGATCGCGGGCACGGCAGCTGTGCCGGTGATGGAGACGGTCGGGCCGAAGACATAGATGCCGTTGGGCCGCATGATCGTTCCATCGTCGGCCCACACGGTCGCCGGCACCGTCAGCAGCTGTCCGTTCGGCCCACGGCCATCCCAATACAGCCAGTGCGACCCCGCCGGATAGAAGACATTCGTGAAGACGTAGAACTCGTTCCCCGACTGCGGTGTAACCCGCAGCGAGGCCAAGGTCGGATTCTGATAAGTCACATTCAATTTATACAGATCGCCGATGTAGGGGTTCAGCGTGCCTGGCGCGTTGCCGATCCCATTGGTGTTGTTGGTGTCCACCGGCGGGACTGCTGCGTCGTAGATGAAATCGTCGAACCCATCGGTCGCGGTCAGCACCACTCGATAAACGCCCGCCGCAACGATGTTCGAGGCGTTGTCACGGCCGTCCCACGTAAACCCGAACTGCCCGGCGGCGCCAGGCGACTGACTCCACTGGCGCACGATGGTGCCATCCGCATCGCGCAGCACCGCGAAGTTCACGGTCGCGGCCCGATTGATCGTGAATACCCCCGCCGCCGGCTGCGTGGACACCAACGGTTTCGCGCTCTGGTTGGACATCGAGAACGCCGAGAGCCGAACGGCGGGCAGCGCAGGCTCCACAGTGAGAAACCCCGACGAGTTCACGGGCGGCGATGACGCGTCAGCGTTGTAGATGGTGGCCAGGACACTCGATCCGACCGCCGTACCCCACCAGTTACCGGTGGCGTTGAGTGTGGGCTTGGTCGTGCCGCCGAACCCGGTTGCGTAATAGTTCTTGATGCTGTTCAAGAACAGGCTGTTGCCGTTCGCCACCGGCAGCGGGTTGTTGGCCGCCACCCCATCGCCCAGCACATAGATTCCATAATCGTTATTGGAGATCTCGTTGGTCAGATTGATCGTGGGGCTGCTCTTCGCACCGACCTGGATCCCTTTCGCGCAGAACCGGATCAACGAGTGTGCGACCGAGCCCTGACCGGCGTTGTAATGCACACCGATGGCCGCATCCTCGACCCGGGCGTAGTCGAGGTTCGCGATTCCGCCGAGCGGGACTTCGATCCCGCCCCAGTCTCCGTTGGCCGGGTAGGTATTCGCAGACGCGAACCGCACCCGTTGCGCACTTGTGCCAATCGCGTCCATCCGGCCGCTCACCACCACCTTTCGCCCGGGAACCACACGCAACACGACACCGGGCGACAGCGTCCAGATCACGCCCGTGTTCACGGGAATGTCCGAAAGGACCAGATAGCTGTCGGCTGCAAGTGTGCCGGTCGCGGCAATCGGGCCGATCAGGGTATTGCCGGTGTAGGCCGAGGTTCCGCCAGCCGCGCTCAGGAAACCGGTGAAGTCCACATACGGCGAGAAGGAGCTGTTCTTGCGATCGTAGATCGTCGTCGAAACGACCGAGGGGTCGGCACTGCCCCACCAGTTCCCGGTGGCGTTCAGGACGACCGCATTGTTGTTGTTGAAGTTCTCCACCCGCACGTTGCTGCTGGTATTCGCATGGAGGCTGTTGCCGTTGATCACCGGCAAGGGATTGTTCGCGGCCGTCGCATTGCCCCTCACGAAGATGCCGTAGGTATTTCCGGTGAAGAGGTTGTTGCCCGAAATGGTCGGACGACTGTCCGTCTCGACATAGATCCCGTTGGTCGCGCCCCGGAATTCGTTGTCCCCCGAGATGAGAGGCGACACCAGGGTGGTGGCATTGGTGCCTTTGGTCCTCGCGCCGGTCGTGTTGTTGAGGAACCGGGAATACCGCAATGATCCGGTTCCCCCGTTGAAGTTCACGCCGTTGGTGGCGCAATAGACATCTGCATATTCGGTCGAGATCGTGCCTTCCTTGACTGCTGGCGAGGTGACCCGCGTCGCTTCGATGCCGGCCCAATCGGTGCGCCGCGGCGTCGTATCGGTGCATGCAACGGTGGACGGCCGCAACAGCACGCGCGAAGTCGAGGTGCCCCGGACCATGAAATCTCCGCCGGCCGCGAGGATCTTGTAGTTGCCGGAGACGCTGACCGTGACACCGGGCTGGATCCATAACGCGCCGGTGCTGTTGATCGTGATCGTGCCGTTGAGGGTGTATGTCGGCGCGCTGCCTGCGGTCCAGACCGTGGGCGTGGAAATGGTAGTGACCGCATAGGTGCGACCGATCGAATTGGTATAGGTCGTCTGCACCGTATTCGAGGCCGGACTGCTGTCGGTCGCAGTGGTGGCGATCGCGTAAATGCTGTTGAGCCCGTCTTCCAGCGGCACCCAGATCGAAAAGGTGCCACCCGCGGTCGCGACCACTTTGCGGGTGTAGCGTCCGTTGACATAGAAGTTCACATCGCTGTTCGCAGGCGCGGTGCCGCTGAGCGTGATCGGGTTGGCGGTGGTCGTTGCTGCAGGCGCCGTGATCGTCGGCGCCGACATGACCTTTGTGGTGAAGGTCGGCTTTCCGGACGGTTTCGCAACCTCGGAAGTGGACTTGGCCTGCGCGCGATCGAAGGCGAGTGGTGGATCGTGGCGCACGCGGTAACGGTCCGAGCGTGCGGGATACAGCATGCCATCCTCGATCGCCTGCACCGTGTTCACGCCCCGCGTCGGCACGAATGCCACGGCGAAATCGCCGCTTTCGTTCGCCACGGTCCTGGCGACGATCGCATCATTGGCTTCGATCAGGACCACTTGACCGGGTTCGGCGATGCCGGACACCCGCAGCACGCGCCCGAAGTTGGCCGCAGGCAGCGGATAGAGCACGATGTCGTCGTCCGCGCCTTCGCTGACCGGAACGATGATCGCGACGGCAGCCAGCACGAGTGCGCCGATGGCCACGGCGGCCCTTGCCCACCGCCTGGAGATTGGCGCATTGCGTCGGGGCATCGTCGGGCCGGACATACGGGCGTTCCTGTGTTGGGGTCGGGGCGCGTGCCCCGGTACTAGACGATAGCGTCGGGTGCGGACCGGGGCGCTTGCCGCCGCGCACGGACAACGCGCGCAATCGCGGCCATGGTCAGAGTGGCGACGGTAAAGAGGACGAGATAGCGCATCGCGCCGAAACGCGATTCGGTGCCGATGGCGAAGGCATGCACGAAGGCGAGGCCGAACACGAGTGGCCACAGCAGATGAACCACTTTCCAGCCGAGGTGTCCGCGAGCGGTGCGCCAACCGGCGAAGACGGTCAGGCAGACGATCCAGAACGCGATCGCACCCAGGCCCACATTCAAGCGATAGTAGCCATGGGTGAAGTTCGGCAGCAGCAGATCCCACGACGCGTGGCCCGTGCGCAGCGATGCGGCCAGAATGAATAGCCCCGCGTGCAGCACGATCAACAGCGCTGTCGCAAAACCCAGCCGTTTGTGCAGGTGCATATCGGCGACCGGAAACCCGGACACGACCGGCAGGTGACGTGCGAGTGCGAGCATGCACTGCAACCAGAACAGGCAGAACGCGATGAGGCCGGCGAGCTTTGCGATGAGGTAGAACTGCTGCCCCGGGGGGATCCCTTCGAGGCGAACATACGACATTGGATCATTCACGGTTCCCAGCCATGCCAGCAGCGGGGCGCTGAACGCCAATGCCAGCCCGAACCAGATCGCTCGCGTTTTGATGGCGGCGCTCATTTGCCGGTGCCCTTCAACGGCTTGGGCTTGGACTGCTCGGCTGTCGCCTTGCAAGCCTCCAGAGACGCGAGGCACTCGGCCAATCGCGCCCTCGCCTCGTCCGCGCTCATTGCCTCGTCACCGACCGTCGGCAGACCATCGGCGATCCAGCCATTGATCCCATACGGATTCAAGATCACCGCGTTGCTCACGCCAGCATCCCGCAACGAACGCGCCATCTCGAAGCCGCGGAAGTCCTTGATGCAGTAGCTGACGACATAGTCCGCACCTTTGACTTTCGCGATGTCGTCACCATCGAGCTCACGCAGCTGGATGTTCAGAGCGCCGGGAATATGCGCCTCGGCGAACTCATCCGGCTCACGCACATCCACGAAGACCACCGATCGGCCGGCTTTCATCTCGGCGAGCAAGGTGGCGATCGGCATCTCAGGCACCAGCGGGCCTTCCGCGTTCTTGCTGGCCAGTGCGTAGCAGTCGACCTGCAGCGCTTCGGGTTCGATCGCCTTGCCGCTCGTGCGTTGCGCGCGCACTGCCTCGAAGACGCGATCGAAGAAAACCAGATAACACTCAGGCGCCACCGCGTAGCGGCCATGCCGCTTCTGGATCTCCCGAAACGCAATCTCGACCGCGGGTGACTCGGCGGCAGCCGGATCGCCCCAGTAGTTGACTTCGATATCGTGCACGATCCGGGCCATGCGGGCGAGATCTGGATCGTTGATCTTGTAGTGATCGACGACCGCTTGAAACGCCGCATGGTCGCGCGCACGCCGCAGCGGTGAGGTCGACACATCGAAGGCAATGCCGTCCGGAGTCGGCTTGCCTTGGGCAACCACATTCAGGGTCGCGCCCGGAACCGCGTGCCGTGTCATAAGCCAAGCGGTCGCCCACTTGTCCGGACCGAGGCCGTAATCGGTTGTCACGACCCGTGGCGGCACCTCGGAAGGCGCGCAGGCGGCGACATGTACCAGCAATACGAGAGCGAAAGCCCGTGCGAACACGTTCAATAGCGCACCTGTGTTCCTTGTCCGTGGTGGCGACCCGATAAAACGCGACTCACATCACATTCCAGTGCCGCAACCATATCCGACGGCGATTTCGTGTGTCAATCAGACAACTGCGATCAATACTGCGATTCAACAGGCGTATACGCCGGGAGCACTGATGACCGTCGTGTCGACAAGGGGGAACGATCTCCCCAGCATCAACAACCGTCACTTCGAGGAGAAGTGACTCCATGACAAGAGGACAGGAAGCCCTCTTTCTTTATTCGCGGTTGCTCGATGACGTAGTAGGTGATGCGGCGCTGCCGCCGACATCCCGCAACGCCGACGCCTGATTGACCAGGCGATCGAGAACATTGGGTACCAGACGCTCGGAAAAGCCGGCGATGAACGCCCAGACGATGGCCTTGGCGGTGTCGACGTTCTGGTTCGGGGTGACCGTTTCGAGCAGCACGGAGATGCGGGTGAATTCGGCGTCGGCGCTCTTGAACTTCGGGAACAGGTCGCCCTGCAGCAGACCGCTGAGGAACAGGCCGTAGATCACGAAACCGAGCACGCCGGCGACCAGCACCGAGACGTAGATCTGCATGGTGTAGACGGCGCCGTCGAGGGCTTCGATCACGACCTTGTCCTCGGCCGAGAGTTTCGCGAGGCGGTCGTAGTTGTTGATCACCGCACCGACCGAGCCCGCGCAGAACACCAGCAGGAAGATGTCGGTATCGGCCCCCATGCGCGCGGCGAACAGGGCGGTCGCACAACCGCCGAACGCGATCAGGCCGCTGATCGCGAGATGCCAGTACAGTTTCGTGAGCTTGCTCATGGCCATTCCCTTGGCTGTCGAGTGCGGTGCCGCACGCCGGATCGGCGCGCGTCGGACGACTGCGACGACGACCCGTTCCGCACGGGCGTGGCGTCCTGCGTTACATCGTATGCGTGGCCTTGTCCGAGGTCAGGATGCCGGCCAGGATCGCTTCGATCTTGTTCCGCACCGCATCGCCTTCGGGCGTCTCGGCGAACTGCACGCCGATGCCGGCGACGCGGTTGCCCTGGGCGCCGGAGGGCGTGACCCAGGCGACCTTGCCGGCCACCGGCAAGCGCTCGGTGGATTCGGGCAGGGTCAGCAGCAGGAAGACTTCGTCGCCGATGAAATAACGCTTGGTCGTGGGGACGAACACCCCGCCCTGCTTGATGTAGGGCATGTAGGCCTGGAACAGGGCGTTCTTGTCCTTCACCGCGAGGGACAGGATGCCCTGACGGGCGCCACCGGCCGCTTTGACGTTCATGTTCGACCTCCTGAAATCGTGTTGGCCGCCGCGCCGCGCCACTGGGCGAGCAGTTCGGCCAGGGCGAGATCCGCGCGGACCGTGGTCCGCAGCAGATCGCGGGTGCGATTGGCGGCGTCGAACCAGCTTGCGAGGGTGCGGATTCTCGACGGATCGGTCAAGCGGGCGGCGTCGGCCACCGCCAGATCGGCGGCGTGGCGCAGGCGCAGGTCGAGGTCTTCGGCGCCGGCCCAGCGCTGCGCGGTCTCCAGTGCGCTGCGTTCGCCGCGCGCCAGCGCCTGCAGGTCGGCGGCGATCTCGCGGCGCAGCCCCAGGCCACCGTCGCGGAGCCAGGCGTCGGCCATGCCGGGATGACCGCGGGCGGCGTCCAGGGCCTCGCGGGCGACGGCCTCGGCATGCCCCTGCGCGCGCAGCCAGGCCAGAGCTTCGTCGGCCGGCGGCAGGCGAAACTCGATCCGCTGGCAGCGGCTGCGGATGGTCGCCGGCAGGCGCGCGGGATTCGCGCTGACCAGCCACAGGTACCGCCCGGGCTGGGGCTCCTCCAGGGTCTTGAGCAGCGCGTTGCAGGCGGCATGATTGATCGCGTCGGCGGGATCGAGGATCGCGATCTGCGCCCCGCCGTACTGCGGGGTGAGCGCGAGTTTTTCGGACAGGCGGCGGATCTGTTCGATCACGATCTCGGTGCGCGGCTTGCCGGTCCTGTCGTTGACCTCGTAGCCGACCAGCATCAGGTCCGGATGGCCGGGATGGCCGAAGGGATGCGCGAGGCTGCCGTCGGGACGCACTTCCACCGGGTCGCGCTGCGCGCGATGCGCGAACAACTGGCAGCTGCGGCAGTGGCCGCAGGCCTCGCCGTGAGCGTCGCGTTCGGGGCAGAGCATGCGCCGGGCCAGACGCTCCGCCAGCAGGCGCTTGCCCAGCTGCGCCGGCCCGCACAACAGCAGGCCATGGCCGAGGCGACCGCTGTCGAGCGCCGCCAGCGCCTGCGTGTAGACACGCTGTTGCCAGGGACTGAGCGGCGGTAGTTGCAGTCCGCTCACGCGCGTTCCGCCGCGCTGCGCGCGATGTGCATGCGCAGGATCGCGACCGCATCGGCGGCGACCTCCGCGGCCGATTGCGAGGCGTCGATCACACGCACGCGTTCGGGTTCGGCGCGCGCACGAGCGAGAAAGGCGCGACGGACGCTCTCGAAGAAATCGTCGCGCTCGCGCTCGATGCGGTCCGGGCCGTTGCCGCCGAACGCCAGATCGCGACCCCGGGTGCGCTCACGGCCCTGGGCGACGCCGAGATCCAGCAGCAGGGTCAATCCGGGGCGGATCCCGACCACGCGCCGTTCCAGTTCGGCGATGAACTCCGGATCCAGCCCGCGGCCGCCGCCCTGATAGGCATAGCTCGAATCGGTGAAGCGATCGCTGATCACCCAGGCCCCGCGCTCCAGCGCGGGCATCAGGGTCTCGCGCACATGCTGCGCACGCGAGGCGAACATCAGCAGGAGTTCGGTCTCCGCCGCCAGCGGTTCGTGCACGGCATTGCCCGGCGCATTCAGCAGCAGCTCGCGAATCTGCTCGGCCAGCGGCGTACCGCCGGGCTCGCGCGTCGACACCACTTCGCGACCGTCCTGGGCCAGCGCCTCGCGCAGCGCGTTGAGCACCGTGGTCTTGCCCGCGCCCTCGCCGCCTTCCAGCGATACGAAGCGCGGGTGCATCGGCAGTTCGCTCATTGCCCGCGCTCCGCCGCGCGCGCGGCGCGGTAGCGCCTCAGGTAATCGGCCACCGCGGTCCGGTGTTCGGCATAGGTGCGGGTGAACACATGGCGACCGCTGCCGTCGCCCACGGCGACGAAGAACAGCGCGTCGCCCGGTGCCGGATGCGCGGCCGCCTGCAACGCCGCGCGACCGGGCATGGCGATCGGCGTCGGCGGGAGGCCGTCGCGGGTGTAGGTGTTGTACGGCGTGTCGGTCTGCAGATCGGCCTTGCGGATATTGCCGGTGTAGGCGCTGCCCAGGCCGTAGATCACGGTCGGATCGGTTTCGAGCCGCATCGGCACGCGCAGCCGGCGCACGAACACGCCTGCGATCTGCGGCCGTTCCTCCGGCGCGCCGGTTTCCTTCTCGACGATCGACGCCAGCGTCAACAGCTCGTAGGCCGAATTCAGCGGCAGCGCCCGGTCGCGGCCGCTCCAGGCTTCGGCCAGCGCCTTTTCCATTGCGGTCGCCGCGCGCTTGAGCACGTCCAGATCGCTGTCGTTGCGGGTGTAGTGGTAGGTCTCGGGCAGGAAACGCCCTTCCGGGTGCTGGCCGCCGAGAC
>JAYRTK010000084.1:0-11862 GCA_041919595.1 Lysobacteraceae bacterium | reverse complement strand
TCGCCCTGCTCAACAGCGTCGCCACGCTGGTGGAACGCGCGCATCCGAACGCCGACAAGATCCGTCCGCGCGAAGTGGTGCGCGAGGTCGAGACCACGCTCGCGGCGGAACTCGATCTGCAGCGCGAGGGCGCGAACGCGTCGGTGATCCGCCGCTTCTGGAAGGATTCGCCGGACCTGTACGTGCCGGAAGTGATCTGGAGCCACACCGCCGAGCGCGCGCTCACGCTGGAACGCGTCTACGGCATTCCCAGCGACGACATCGCCGCGCTGGATGCCGCCGGCATCAACCGCAGCGCGCTCGCCGCCAAGGGTGTGCGCGTGTTCTACACGCAGGTGTTCCGCGACAATTTCTTCCATGCCGACGCCCACGCCGGCAACATCTGGGTCGACAGCGATCCCGCGCGCCGGGACAACCCGCGGTTCATCGCGATCGATTTCGGCATCGTCGGCCAGCTGTCCACCGAGGATCAGTACTACCTCGCCGAGAATTTCATGGCGATCTTCAACCGCGACTACCGCCGCATCGCCGAACTGCACGTCCAGGCCGGCTGGATGCCGGGGCATACGCGCATCGACGAACTGGAAGCGGCCGCGCGCGCGGTCTGCGAACCGTATTTCACCCGGCCGCTGTCGGAAATCTCGCTCGCCGAAGTGCTGGTCAAGCTGTTCCGCACCGCGCAGAAATACGAACTCACGCTGCAGCCGCAGCTCATCCTGCTGCAGAAGACTCTGCTCAACATCGAAGGCGTCGGCCGGCTGCTCGATCCGAAGTTGGACATCTGGGCGGTGGCGAAGCCGGTGCTGGAAAAGATCCTGCTCGAACGCTACAGCCCGCAGCGGCTGGCCGGCGAATTCCGCAAGCGTCTGCCGGAGCTGGTGACGCGCGCACCGGACATGCCGCAACTGCTGCATGCCTGGCTGAGCCAGCAGGTCGGCGGCAAGCACGAACTGGCGATGCGTTCGCACGATCTCGCCGAATTGACGCGCACCCTGAACGCGATGCAGCGGAGGATCGTGTCGGCGATTCTAGGCACCGGGCTGTTGATCGTCGCCGGCGTGCTGTATGCCCTCGAGGCCGGTGGCCCGCCGCTGCTCGGCGTGCCGGCCGCGGCCTGGATCGCGGGACTGGGCGGACTGTGGGCGCTGGTGGCGGCCTGGCCGCGGCGCTAGCCTGCCCGAAAGCGATCGCAGGGCGGAGTCGTGATCCGCCCTGCGAACAGACTACTTCGTCGCCGGGGCCACGGCTTTCGCCGCCTTCGCGAAATCGCCGGCCGCGAAGACACTGAACATCTCCGGCTTGATGTGCCTGCGGATGGCCGCGTTCACGTCCTCCACGGTCAGCGCGCGGATCTTCGCCTCCAGCGCTTCGGTCCAGGCCATCGTGCGCCCCATGTAGAGATTGCGCGCGAGCGCGCCGCCCACGCTGCCGTCGTTGGCGCGATCCTGCTGACGGCGGGTCAGGGTGTCGTTGATCGCGGTCTTCAGTTCCTCGGCGGTGATGCCGTCGCGGACGAAGCGCGTCAGCTCCTCGTGCAGCGCGGCTTCGAGCCGGTCGACGTTCTCCGGTGCGGCGATCGCCTGGATCGTGATCGAACCGGCATTGTCGTGGCCCTGCGGTGCGCTGTCGGCGTAGACGCTGCTGCTGACGTTGTAGCTCAGGCCTTCCTTCTGGCGCAGACGGTTGCCGAGTCGCGAATCCAGCGAGCCGCCACCGAGCACGCTGTTGGCGATCACCAGCGCCGGATAGTCGGCATCCTCGATGTTCAGCGCCAGATTCATCCGCGCGCGGACCACGGCATTGGCCTTGTCGGGCGTCTCGAAACGCGCCTTGCGCGCCGCGACTTCGGTGTAGGCGGTATGCACCAGCGCATGGGGGCGCGCGCTGCGCCAGTCGCCGAACAGGGTTTCCAGCTGCGCCCGCACCGCGACCGGGTCGAAGTCGCCGACGATCGCGATCTCGCCTTCGCCGGTGCCGTAGAAATCGCGGTGAAAGGCGATCGCATCCTCGCGTTTGACCGTGCGCAGGTCGGCAAGCGACTGTTCGATCGAGCGGAACGCGAACGGATGGCCCGCCGGCCACGGGTCGAAGTATCGGCCCATTTCCAGCGAGGCGATCGTGCCCGGTTCCTTGCGCGCGCTTTCCAGCCCGGTGATCGACTGCAGGCGATACTGTTCGAACTCCGCTTCCGGGAACGCGGGATTGCGCAGCAGGTCCGCGGCCAGCGCCAACGCATCGCCGAGATATTCGCGCTTCGAATTGAGCGAGATGCCGGCGGCCTGGTCGCCGCCCCAGACGTTGCCGGTGGTCCGCAGCGCGTCCATTCGCTGCGAGATCTGCTCGCGGGTCAGAGTCCGCGAACCGCGCATCAGCATCGCGCCGGCGGCCTCGGCGGCGCCTTCGGGCACGCGCCCAAGCGCATCGACATCGCCGAAGCGGAAGGTCGCGGTGACCATGACGGTGTCGCCGCGGGTGTCCTTAGGCAGCAGCGAGACCTTGAGCTTGTCGCCGATCAGGAAAGTGGTGGTGCGGGCCTGCAGATTGGTTGGCGTCGGATCGAAGGATTCACCGGCGGCCAGCGCGGCCCGGCCGACGAATCCGTTCAGGGCCTCGGCGGCCGAAGGGGCGGCGGCGATCTCGACGCGATCCGGTTTCTCGGTCGGGACGAAGCGGCCGATGGTACGGTTGTCGGGCTTGAAATACGTGCGCGCGACACGCGCGACGTCGTCCGCGGTCACGCCGTCGATGCGGTCGCGGATCAGGAAATACAGGCGCCAGTCGCCGGCGGCGACCGATTCGGTCAGCGCCATCGCCACCGCGTTGACGTTGGCGAAATTGGTTTCGTAACCGTTCGCGATCCGGCGTTTCGCCAGCGCCACTTCGTCGGCGGTGACCGGTTCGTTCGCGAGCCGGGTCTCGATCTGGCGCAGCAGCTCGGCTTCGGCCTTCGGCGCATCGCCGTCCTTCGGCAGCACCGCCATCAGCATCGCCATGCCGTCGTCGCGCTGACTGCCGCTGCCGCCGCCGGCGAAGGCCGCGAGCTTGGTTTCGACCAGAGCCTTGTGCAGACGCCCGCCGGGCACATCGCCGAGCACGTTGAACAGCACGGTCAGCGCCGCGGTGTCCGGGTGGGTCGCGCCGGGAATGCGGTAGCCGATCGCGATGATCGGCGTGTCGCCGGTGCGGCGCACCACGACCTCGCGTTCGCCGTCCTGGGTCGGTTCGGTCGTGTAGAGCCGCGGCAACGGTGCCTTCGGCCGCGCCAGCGCGCCGAAATGACGCTGCACCTTCGTCAGCGTCGCGGCCGGATCGATGCGGCCGGCGACGATCAGGGTCGCGTTGTCCGGCCGGTACCAGGTGCGGTAGAACGCCTGCAGGCGTTCGATCGGCACGCTCTCCACGTCGGAGCGCGCGCCGATCGTGCTGTTGCCGTAGTTGTGCCAGAGATAGGCGGTGGAGCGGAGCCGCTGGAACAGCACCGACCCGGGATTGTTCTCGTTGCGTTCCATTTCGTTGCGGACCACGGTCATTTCGCTGTCGAGATCCTTCTTCGCGACGAACGAGTGGATCATGCGATCGGCTTCCAGTGCCAGCAACCAGTCGAGCGTGGTGTCGTTGGCCGGGAACGAGCCGTAGTAATTGGTGCGGTCGAGCGAGGTGGTGGCGTTCTTCTCGATGCCGCGCGCCTTCATTTCACCTGGAATGTCCTTGTGCTTCGGCGTTCCCTTGAACAGCAGATGTTCGAGCAGGTGGGCCATGCCGGTCTCGCCGTAGTTCTCGTGCACCGAGCCGACGCCATAGGCGATGTTGACGGTGACCGTGGGTTTGCTGGCGTCGGGGAACAGCAGCACGCGCAGGCCGTTGCCGAGGGTGTATTCGCAGATGCCTTCCACGCAGGGACCGGCCGTTACGCCGGCGGGCGGGGGCGTGCCGTCCGCGGCGCCGACGACCGGCGCGGACAGTGCGAGCGCGCAGGCGAGGGCCAGCGGCGAGACGAAGCGGGCGACGGAACGCAGACGGGACATGGGAACTCCTTGTCGGCCGCGACGGTTGTGAGCGCGGGCGGGTGAATCGGCGAGAATGCGCCACGATTCTCCCAGAACGCGACGCCCCCACGATGACCCATCCGTCATGTCCGGAGTTCCCCGATGCGCCCATCGACGAGGCCGTCGCGCCCGAACCGATTCCGGTGCTGTACCGCGACGATGCCCTGGCGGTGGTCGACAAACCGGCCGGAGTGATGGTGCATGACAGCGCGCTCGCGCGCGGCGAGACCGACTTTCTCGCCGATCGCCTGCGCGAGCAGTTCGGCCGGCCGATCTTCCTCGTGCATCGCCTGGACCGCGCCACCAGCGGCTGTCTGCTGCTGGCCTTCGATCGCGAGACCGCGTCCGCGCTGGGCAGGACGCTGATGTCGCATGCCTTCACGAAGGATTATCTGGCCATCTGTCGCGGTTGGCCCGCGGAGGCGGCGTTCACGGTCGACCATCCGCTGGACGGCGGCCCCGGAAAACCGCTGAAGAAACCGGCGATCACCCAGTTCGAGCGACTGGCCACCTGCGAGCTGGATCTGCCATCGTCGGGGTTTCCCACGTCGCGCTACGCCCTGCTGCGCGCGCATCCGGAAACCGGCCGTTTCCGCCAGATCCGGCGCCATCTGAAACATCTGTCGCATCACCTCATCGGCGACACCAGCCACGGCGACGGTCGCCACAACCGTGCGTTCCGCATGCTGGGCATCCATCGCATGCTGCTGCACGCCGAGCGGTTGCGGTTCGAACATCCCGCGACCGGCGCGACCGTCGATGCGGTGGCGCCGCCGGACGCGGAATTCGCGAAGGCGCTGGCGTTGTTTTCGATGCCGGTGCCGGGGTGACCGTCGGGATCAGCGCGAATTCGCGCGGTTGCGCAGTTCGGTGTCGAAGCCGCGCTTGAGGTCCTGCAGCATCGGCAGCAGCAGGTCTTCGAGGCCCTGCATCGCCTGCTGGGCATCGTCGACGCCGCCGAGGAGATCGCGTTCGATCTGGCCGTTGTCGCCATAGGGCGAGCGGTAGCGCTGGCCGGCGTCGTTCGGATCGTTGCGGTCGTACTGCGAAGCGTAGAGGTCGCGGGTCAGCGGCCCCAGCCTGTTCCAGTTGCGGCGGATCAGGATCTCGGCGTCGTTGCGGTAGCGCATCGCGTTGCCGCGACCGCCATCGCGGGTGTCGCCGCCGGCGCTGCCGTCGAGGCCGCTGCGCACCTCGGACAACAGGGATTCGACCTCGTGCACCGCCCGTGCCGGGTCGTTCTGGCCGGCGCGGCTCAATTCGCCGAACGACAGTTCGCTCGAGGTCCTCGTCCCGGGGGCGGCGTAGCCGCGACCGCCGACCAGGGCCGGGTCGCCGCCGCCGCCGATGGCGGCCGGGTCCTGCGCCGCAACGGGTTGGGCGAAGCCGGCCGCGAATGCGACCAGAAGGGCGGCGGCGAGGGGAAGCGTCGGGTGTGCTGGGCGGGGCATGGCGGGATCCTCCATGGAGCATTCGGCGTCGTCCGGCATCATCCGGCAGCCGCAGGGGGCGGTCAAATGCCGGTGGGCCGGGGGCGGCGCAGCGTACTGCCGGCGCCGGGGACTGTCGCTACAATCGGCCGCGGCAGCCCGTATGGACGCGGCGGGAAGGGAAGCCGCAGCGGTCGTGGGCGGCGAAGGTGTGAACGGCGAGGGTGGACGCAGCGCGGATGGAAACAGAGATCGCAATCCCCGAATCGGAACTGGTCGAGCGCTTCGTGCGCGCGTCGGGTCCGGGTGGGCAGAACGTCAACAAGGTCGCGACCGCGGTCGAACTGCGGTTCGATGTGGCCGGCTCCGCCGTGCTTCCCGAAGCGGTGCGCGAGCGTCTGCTCGCCCGCCGCGACCGCCGCATGACCAGCGAGGGCGTGCTGGTGATCAGCGCCCAGCGTTATCGCACCCAGGAACGCAATCGCGAGGACGCGCGCGCGCGCCTGGCCGCCTTCGTCGCGACCGGGCTGAAGGCGCCGACGCCGCGGATCGCCACCAAGCCCTCGCGCGCCGCCAAGCAGCGGCGACTCGATACCAAGCGCCAGCGCAGCGGGGTCAAGCGCGAACGCACCCGCAAGGATTGGGACTGATGGGCGCCACCGACGTCGCGCCGATCCTGGCGTTGCCGCCGAACGTGCCGCGCACGCCGGCGAACCGGTTCCCGCGCTGGGTGGCGCGGACGATCCTGCGGATCGGCGGCTGGCGTGTGGTCGGTGCCTTCCCCGATCTGCCCAAGGCGGTATTGATCGGCGCGCCGCATTCCTCGAACTGGGACGGGATCTGGGGCATGGCGGCGAAGATCGCGCTGGGCCTGGACTTGCGGATCTTCGCCAAGCATCAGCTTTTCTGGTGGCCGCTGGGGCCGCTCCTGCGCCGGCTCGGGGTGATCGAGGTGAATCGCGGCGACGCCCGCGGCCTGATCGAGCAGATGCTGGAACGCTTCCGGCGCGAGGAGCGTTTCTGGCTCGGGATCGCGCCCGAGGGCACGCGCAAGCAGGTCGAACGCTGGAAGCCCGGGTTCTGGAAGATCGCCAAGGCCGCCGGCGTTCCGGTGGTGCCGGCCTACTTCCATTACCCCGAGAAGGTCATCGGGATCGGTCAGGCGTTCGATCTCGGCGACGACATGGAGGCGGACATCGCCCGCATCCGCGCCTGGTATGCGCCCTGGCAGGGACGGAATCGCGGCGTCTGACATCGTCAGGACCGCGCTCAAAACACCGGCCGCATCCCGTATTCTTGCTGAGGACTGTCCACCGTGGGGAGCGTATGGCCACATTGAAGAGGATTCTGGAGGCCGCCCGGCTGATCGAACGGGTCGATGCGCCTCCGGGCGGGGCGGGGGACACCGGCGACGCGGACATCGACGCGATCATCCGTCGTGCCGCCCGCGCCGAAGAAGCCGTCGCCGATCCCGAGCCCGCGTCTTCCGCGTCCCCGGCCGCCGATGCGCCCGCGTCTTCCGCCGCCGCATTCCCGTCCGCGCCGGTCGGCGTCGAGGAAGGCCTGGCCTTCGCCGACATCTACGGTCGCCAGGGGCTGACCGAGGCCCCGTTTCCGGTCGAGCGCCTGCTGAAGCTGGTGGAGGGCCTGCGCACGCTCGACCCGGCCACCCGTCGTGCCGCGATCATGGCGATGGATATCGCCGACGAAACCTGGTCGATGGACCACGTGCTGGCCGACGCCGACGCCAAGATCGCCGCGCTGCGCGGGCACCAGCGCCAGCTGCAATCGACCGCCGACGCGGTGGTGCAGGGCAACCGCGAGCGCATCGCCGCGCTCGAGAGCAGCCGCGACGGCCGGGTGGCCGAGTTGCGCCAGCAGATCGCCGCGCTGGAGGCGCAGATCCATGACGCGATCGGCATCACCGCCGCCGATGTCGCCAAACTGCAGTCGGAATCGGAATCGAACAAGGCGGCGCTGCTGCGCGAGACCCAGCGCATCGATGCCCACATTCTCAACCTCGACGAACTGGCCGCGCAGTTCCGGGATCCGGCGAAATGACCCTGCGGGTCGCCGTTTTCCGTTGTTGTCCGGTTGCGCGCCGCAGAATCCGTGCCGCGCGCCCCGCGTTCCGCATCCCCCAGTAAGGAGTGCTCAATGGCCGTCAAACTCACCCCGTTCGCCAAGATCCTGATCGGCGCGATCGTCCTCGTCGGTTCGGGCTCGGTCCTGTGGAACCTGTACAAGAACCGCAAGGCCGACGGCAGCGAGGATGGCGCCGCGGCGACCGCGCAGGCCGAGGACGGCGGCAGGAACGCGTCGACCGGCGAGGCCATCGGCAAGGGTGATGGTCCGCTCGGCTCGGCCGGCAATCCGCTCAAGGTCAGCATCGTCAGCTTCCACGGCTACGCCCCGGCGCTGGTCGCCAATGGCCGGAGCCTGACCACGAAGCCCGGATCGCTTTTCGACAAGGAAGGCCTGAACGTCGAGTTCGTGATCCAGGACGACATCCCCGCGACCGCCACGGTGTTCGAGGCCGGCACCGCCCAGTGCATCTGGCGCACGTCCGACTTCTGGGCCCAGGAGCAGCCGAACCTGCGCAACGCCGGCCATGACGGCAAGGCGGTGATGATCGTCGACAACACCCGCGGCGCCGACGCGATCATCGCCCGGGACCCGGCGATCCGGAAGGTCGAGGATCTCGCCGGCCGCAAGGTCGCGCTGCTGCAGTTCACGCCGTCGCACGGCATGACCATCGACGCGGTCGACAACTCCTCGCTCTCGGCGCGCCGCAAGCAGAGCGTCGAGTACGTCTTCATCAACGCCGAGGACGGTCTCGGCGGCGTGCGTGCCGCGCTGGAATCGGGCAGCGTCGACGCGGCCGTGCTGTGGGACCCGGATCTTTCGCTGGCGCTGCGCGCGACCAAGGGCCATGTGGTGTATTCGACCCGCACCGCCTCGAACCTGATCTTCGACGTGATCGTCTGCGACCAGCGCGTGCTCGACAACGCGCAGGGCGCGGCCGCGGTACAGAAACTGGTCAACGGCTGGATGAAGGGCGTCGACGCGGCGAAGGCCGATCCCGACGGCGCGGTCGACGCGCTGATCTCCACCGAGGAATTCTTCACCCTGCTGGCGAAGGATGAGGGCAAGCCGTTCGTGAAGGGGCTGTTCGACAATCTGCTGTGGACCGGCGTCGCCGACAATGCGCGCATTCTCGGCCTGTCCGGCGGCACCAACCACTATGCCCGCGTCTATCAGCGCTTCGATCAGATCTATCGCGCCGCCGGCGCGCTGGCCAATCCGAAGTCGCCGGTGATCAACCCGATCGACAGCTTCGACCTGCGGTTCATCCGCAATCTCTACGAGGCCAGCACCACGGCCCAGGCCGAGGCGAAGAAGACCGAGGTCTTCACCGAAGCGGCGCGCGAGGAGGCGGTGCAGGCGGCGCCGGCCGAGGTGACCAAGCCGGTGATGGTGAACTTCGCCAGCGGCCAGTCGGGTCTCACCAAGCGCGCCGAACGCACGATCGACACCGAGATGGTGCCGTTCATCGAGAACAACGGCAGCGCCTACTTCGAGATCAGCGGCAACACCGACAGCACCGGCAACGTCGCGGTCAACAATCGCCTGTCGCTGGCCCGCGCCGAGGCGGTGGTCGATTACCTCGTGAAGCAATGGGAATTCCCGCGCGAACGCTTCAAGATCGTCGGCAACGGCCCCAACAGGCCGCTGTGCAACGAAGGCGCGCCCGAAGCCGAAGGACTGAGCCTCGACGCCTGCCGCGAAGCCAACCGATCGACCCGCATCGCGGTCTACGGAGCGCGCTGAATGGCGAATGCCTGGAATCCCTACGCCACGCTGCCTGCAGGCGTGCGTCGACAATTGGGCATCGGCGGGGTCGTCGTGGTGCTGATCGTGTGGTTCGCGCTCAGCGCGAGCGGCTGGATCAGCCCCAACAAGCTGCCCTCGCCGGTCTCGGTGGTGAAGGCGCTGGCCTATCTCGCCTGGCACGAGGGCAGGAGCCTGCTGTTCGACGCCACCCTCTGGTCGGTCGGTCGCGTCGCCGCGGCCGGCGTGCTGGTGGTGCTGATCGGTGTGCCGCTGGGCATCCTCATGGGCGCATCGCCGAAGTTGAACGCGGTGATGTCGCCGCTGATCGACCCGTTCCGCTCGGCGCCGGTCGTCGCCCTGCTGCCGATCCTGGTGATGTGGCTGGGCATCGGCGAAACCATGAAGATCACCTTCCTGTTCATCGGCGCGGTGGTCTATCTCGTGCCGATGGTGCGCGATGCGATCCAGGCGGTGCCGCAGAGCTACTGGACCGGTGCCCGCGATCTCGGCGCGACGCCGTGGGAATGCATCCGCCATGCGGTGGTGCCGATCGCGATGCCGCGCATCGCCGACGCGATCATCGTCAGCGTGTCGGTGATGTGGACCTACATCACCGTCGCCGAATACGTCAACGCGAAGGTCGGTCTCGGCCAGCTGATCCAGAACGCGCGTCGCTTCAGCGCCATGGACCAGGTATTCGCCGGCATCATCGTGATCATGGCGCTGGCGCTGCTGACCTATCAATTGATGCGTCTGGCCAAGCGCCGGCTGTATCCGTGGGAGACCCAGGCATGACCGATGCCGCGCAGACCAAACCGGCGGCCGTCATCGCGCTCGACCGCATCGTCCAGGAATACCCGCGTCCCGAAGGCGGCGTGAACCGCGTCGTCGACGACCTCAACCTGCGTTTCACCGGCCCCAGCATCAACATGCTGCTGGGGCCCTCCGGCTGCGGAAAAAGCACGCTGCTGTACATGATGGGCGGCGTGCGCCCGCAGAACACCAACATGCCCACCAGCGGCACGATCAGCATCGACGGCGAGCCCTGCCACGACGCGCACGACGATGCGGTCATGGTGTTCCAGCGCTATGCCAACCGTCCCGATCTCACCGTTTACGACAACATCGCATTCCCGTTCCGGCTCAAGCTGTGGCGGGAGCGTGTGTCGCCGGCGCAGCAGCGCGAACTGGTGCAGCACATGCTCGAAGCGGTCGGCCTGGCCGACAAGGCCAAGCTGCGCCCGAGCCAGCTTTCCGGTGGCCAGAACCAGCGCATCGCGCTGGCGCGCGCGCTGGTGCTCAAGCCGCGCATCCTGCTGATGGACGAACCCTTCGGCGCGCTGGACGCGCAGACCCGCGAGGAAATGCAGTCGCTGCTGGTCAAGCTGTACCGGGAGCAGCCCTGCCTGATCGTGTTCGTCACCCACGACGTCACCGAAGCCCTGCTGCTGGGCGACCGGGTGGTCGTGCTCTCGACCCAGCCCGCGCGGATCGCCGACGATTTCGAGATCGCCACGCCAAAACCGCGCGACAGCGGCTGGCTGCGCATGCCCGAAGCGGCGGCGCTGGAACAGCGGATCCTCAGTCGCCTGCATCAGGCGGCGGGCAAGGGCAACATGCGCGTGACCATCTGAAGCGATGAATCCACCGCCCAAACCCATCAGTTACCTGCGTGCCTGGCTCACCAGCCAGCCCAATCTGACCACCGTGCTCGGCGGCGGATTGGCCGCGGCGGTCGCGTCGATTCCCGCCGGCGGAGTCGGCGCGATCGGCGCGCTGGTGGTGCTGGGCGCGGTGCAGGTACTGCTCGCGCTCGTGATTCCGGATCTGCCTTCGTTCCGAAGCAAGGTCGACCGCCAGACCCGGCGCGCCGCGATCGACCAGCGCCGCGCCCAGCTGCAGCAGGAACTGTTCTCGCAATACGGCGGCATGGAGCGGGTGATGGGGATGGCGATGTGGCAGAAATACGCCGCCATCGTCGAACGCTCGCAGGTGCTCTACCGCATCGCCGGTGAAGCCTCCAGCCAGCTGTCGTACGACGATGCCGAACGCGTCGACAAGGCGTCGGTCGACTACCTCGCGCTGTGGCTGGCGCAGGAAACCATCCGCGAACGCCTGCGCAGCGGCGAGGAGGCGACCATCGACCGGCGCCTGCGCGAGGCGGAGCGTTCGCTCGACGATGTCGACGAGAAGGATCCGCGCTATCGCCACCTGAAGATGGCGCACGACGACTACTACGCGATCAAGCAGCGCCACGACAAGCTCGCCGCGCGGCGGATGTCGATCGAGGCCGCATTGGTATCGCTGCCCGATCAGGTCGAAGAGGTCTACCAGCTCGTCGTCGCCAGTCCGTATTCCACCACCCTCGGCTCCAGGCTGGGCGAATCGCTCTCGCGCCTGCAGCTGGAAGAGGACATCGAACTGGAGCTGTCGCAGAATGATCTCGACAGCGACTATTTCAAGGGCGGCGCGTCCGGCGCGCAGGCCCGCGCCGCGCGCCAGGCCGCGCGCGTCGCGAAGTGAACCTCACGAACCCACACCGCCGCTGTCCC
>JAYRTK010000083.1:0-12049 GCA_041919595.1 Lysobacteraceae bacterium | reverse complement strand
GCGCGCAGCCGGCGCTGTTGCCGCTGGGGGGTTTGAGCCGGCGCGACATGCGCGACTCAAGCGGTCGGCGGGGCGCGATCGCCGCGACGACGAGGGAACGGCGGAATGCCCGCCTTCGGTTCGGGAGGATTCGCCCGACGGCGAATCACTTGGTCTCGACGAAGACGTAGTTGACGCCGGAGGCGGCCACTGCGGCCTTGACCCGGTCGTTGTCGCCGGCGTTGCCGATGAAGAGCATCTTCACGCCCTTGAGCTTGTCCGGCTTCACGTCGGCGAACGCGGCCACGACCATGTCGGCGGCCTTGGCCGAGGACGGCGAGGCCGAGCAGTAGGCCAGCAGGTTGCCCGGCAGGATGCCGCGCGAGATGTCGGACTTGGCCTTGTCCAGCAGGCGGTCGTAGCTGCCCTGGAAGTCGGCGGTGCTTTCGGCCGGCAGCATGTACACGAACGGCTGGTTGTTCACGCCTTCCATGTTGCGGCCGACCACGTCGGTGAAGTACTCGCGCCATGCGGCGGGGTCCTCGTTGGTCGGCACGGCCACGACGGCCTTTTCGGCCTTCTTCGGCGCTTCCGCTTCCTTGTTGCAGGCCGCGAACGGCAGGGTCAGGGCGGCGATCAGCAGCACACGGGCGATGATGTTCATAGGTCGGTATCCCAGGTTGAACGCTTGATGGAACGGATGAGATGAAGGGTTGAGACGGAAGCCCGAGTCGGACGGGCGGTCGCCGGGTCAGCCCCGGCTGCGCTGCCATTCGTCCTGGAGCGCACGGTTCACCGCTGGCGGCACGAAGCCGGAAACGTCGCCGCCCAGGCGGGACACTTCGCGCACCAGCGAGGAGGAAATGAAACCGTATTGTTCGGCCGGTGTCAGGAACAGCGTTTCCACATCCGGAATCAGATGTCGATTCATGCTGGCCAGCTGGAACTCGTATTCGAAGTCGGAGACCGCGCGCAGGCCGCGCAGCAGCACCCCGGCGCCGACCGCGCTGACGAAATGGGCCAGGAGGGAATCGAAGCCGAGGACCTCGACATTGGGATAGCGGGCCAGCGACTCGCGGGCGAGTTCGACCCGCAGCGCCAGCGGCAGGGCCGGACGCTTGGCCGGACTTTCCGCAACGCCGACCACCAGCCGCTCGAACAGCGGCGCCGCGCGTTCGACCAGATCGAGATGGCCATTGGTGATGGGGTCGAAGGTGCCGGGATAGACCGCGGTTCTGGCGGCAGGCGCCCTGGTAGCGGGCGTTCTGGCGGCGGGCGTACTGGCGCTGGGCGTACGGGAGTCCGTGGTCATGGTCGGGCGACAGGCACCGCTGGCGGAGACCGCGCAAGTGTAACAGCCACCCATCGGGAACCGGCCGCCGGAAATCGTCCCGGCCCACCCCGCCGCGGCTCAGTCCGCGCCATCCCCGCGACGACGGTAGAGCGCGTAACGCACCTCGCGGGTGCGCCCTTCGCGATGCAGCCGCCAGCGCGGGCCGGGTTCGGCGTCGGCGTCCGGCGTCGATTCGACGTACAGCCAGGCGTCCGCGGCCAACCGACCGTCGAGCGCCGCGAGCGCCGGACGCCACAGATCGCCCGCGAACGGCGGATCGACGAAGGCCAGATCGAAACCGTCCGGCGCATCGCGCAGCCAGCCGAGCGCATCGGCGCAGACCACCTGCGCCCGTTCCCCGCCCGGCAGTTTCGCCGCGACCTGCCGCAGCGCCGCGGCCAGGGCCGGGTCGCGTTCGACCAGCACCGCCTCACGCGCGCCGCGCGACAGCGCCTCCAGCCCCAGGGCGCCGGTGCCGGCGAACAGGTCAAGGACGCGCGCACCGGGCAACACCGGCTGCAGCCAGTTGAACAGGGTCTCGCGCACCCGGTCCGCGGTCGGACGCAGGCCGTCGCGATCGGGCACCGGCAGTTTCGTGCCGCGCCAATCGCCACCGATGATGCGCACCACGCCCGGAGGACGTGCGAGGAGCGGTTTCGCGGGGCGGCGGTTCATCGGAGGGCCGGAAGGGCGGGTGGTAACATGCCGGCCATTGTCCGCGATTCGGATCGCCCTTTCTCCCCACGCGATGATCCCCTTCTTCCGCCGCAAGAAACCGGACGCGACCGCGCCGACCGCAACGTCCGCCGAGCCATCGTCGCCCGTGGACGCCCCCGACACCGTCACGCCGGCCGCAACGACCGACGCCGCGGCCGAAATCGAGACCGCGCCCGGCCCCTTGCATGAGGCCGGACCCGAGACCATGCCGGCGCCCGCGCCGGCCGCGGCGCCCGGCAAGCCGGGCTGGCGCGAACGGCTGCGCAACAGCGCCTTCGCCCGTACCTTCGGCGGCCTGTTCTCCGGCAACCCGCGGCTGGACGACGATCTGCTCGACGAGATCGAAACCGCGCTGCTCACCGCCGATGTCGGCGTCGCCGCCACCACCGCCCTGATCGAAACGCTGCGCAGGCGGATGAAGGCGCGCGAATTCGCCGACGCGGCCGCCCTGCTCACCGCCCTGCGCGCGGAGCTGATCGCGATGCTGGCCCCGGTGGCGAAACCGCTGATCATCGATGCCGCCGCGAAACCCTTCGTGATCCTGACCGTCGGCGTCAACGGCGTCGGCAAGACCACCACCATCGGCAAGCTCGCGCACCGCTTCAAGGCCGAGGGCCGCCACCTGATGCTGGCCGCGGGCGATACCTTCCGCGCCGCCGCGGTCGCGCAGTTGCAGGCCTGGGGCGAACGCAACGGCGTCGCCGTGGTCGCGCAGGGCCAGAACGCCGACGCGGCGTCGGTCGCGTTCGACGCGCTGCAGGCGGCGAAGGCGCGCGGCACCGACGTCCTGATCGCCGACACCGCCGGCCGCCTGCACACGCAACAGGGCCTGATGGCCGAACTGGGCAAGATCAAGCGCGTGCTCGGCAAACTCGACGAGACCGCACCGCAGGAAGTGCTGATGGTGATCGACGGCACCACCGGCCAGAACGCGCTGTCGCAGTTGCGGCAGTTCCACGCCGCCGCCGGTGTCACCGGGCTGGTCGTGACCAAACTGGACGGCACCGCGAAGGGCGGCGTGGTGTTCGCGCTGGCGCGCGAATTCGGCATTCCGATCCGTTTCGCCGGCATCGGCGAGCGTCCCGAAGACCTGCGCGTGTTCGACGCCGAGGCCTTCGTCGACGCGCTGCTGCCGGAAACGCTCGGCGCCTGAGCGCCGGCATCCGCGTGAGCGCGACCGAGGCCGCGACACCCCCGCGCCGACGCCGCTGGCGACGTCGGCTGGTCGCATGCGGCTCGATCCTTCTCGGCATCTCGCTGCTCGCGACCTGGCTGCTGCAGCCCGAGCAACTGGTGCCGCTGATTCTCGACCGCACCGGCAAGGCGCTCGATCTGGAAATCACCGCCTCCGCCGGCGCCGAAGCGCGGCTGCGCGGCGAACCGCAACTGGTGGTCCGCGATCTGGTGGTGCGCGAACCCGGCATCGACACTCCGCTGCTGCGCGCCGATCGGCTGCTGCTGGCGCTGCCGTGGTCGAGCCTGCGCAACGGCGGCGCCGACGCGACGATCGAACGGGTGGAACTCGACGCGCCGGTGCTCGACGTGCCCGCATTGCAATCCTGGCTGGCGAAGCGACCGCCTTCCGCTGCGACCCGGATCCCCACGCTCACCGACGGCCTGCGCATCGTCGGCGGCCGCATCGACAACGACGACTGGCGGATCGAGGACATCGCGGTCGATCTGCCGGCGCTGCATCCGGGCCGACCCGCGCACGCGCGCGTCCGCGGCCGCTATCTCGACGCGTCCACCGGCGTCGCCGCGACCCGGATTCCCTTCGATCTCGCGGTCGCGCTCAGCGAACCGGCCAACGACACCGGCGTCGGCGTGGTCGGATCGCTGACGATCGAGCGCGGCGACTGGCGGTTGCCGGCGACGGTGAAACTGTCGGGACCGCTGCATCTGGGCGAGGACGAGATCGCGATGACACCGGCGGCGCTCACCGCCAGCGCGCGCTACGAATCGGGCGACACCGTGCTGCCGTTCGCACTCGCGCTGCAGGGGCCGCTGCGCTTCGACGAAGCGACCTGGATCCTGGCGCCGGCCGGCGTCGCGCTGCGCGGCGACGCCCCGATGCCGGCGTTCGACGCCCGCGGCGCACTGGCGATCGGCCGTCAACTGGGAATCGCGCTGGATGGCGAAATGCCGCAATGGCCGGCATCGTGGCCGGCGCTGCCTGCACCGGTGTCCACCTCCGCGTCATCGCTGCCCTTCGCCCTGCGCTACGCGGGCAAGCCGGATCTTTCGGACATCGCCGGGCTCTCGCTGCGCCGCGACGCCACCGCCTTCGACAGCCGCTTCCACCTGTACGACGTGCTCGCCTGGATCGACCGCGCGGACGGTTCACCACTGCCGCCGCTCGACGGTACGCTCGTTGCGCCGCGACTGGTGATTTCAGGCGCGACGCTGGAAGGCGTGGAGATCGTGATGGACGACGGGGAGGTCGGCTCGCCATGATCGCCGGCCCCGACTACGCCGACCGGCTGCTCGACTGGTTCGATGTCTCCGGTCGTCACGACCTGCCCTGGCAGCATCCGCGCACGCCGTATCGGGTGTGGCTCTCGGAGATCATGCTGCAGCAGACCCAGGTGCGGGTGGTGATTCCCTATTTCGAGCGTTTCGTCGCCGCCCTGCCGGACCTGCCCGCACTGGCGGCCGCGCCGCAGGACGAAGTGATGGCGCTGTGGTCGGGACTGGGCTACTACGCCCGCGCCCGCAATCTGCACGCCGCGGCCAAACGCTGCATGGATCTGCACGGTGGCGAACTTCCACGCGACCTCGATGCGCTGATCGCGCTGCCCGGTATCGGCCGCAGCACCGCCGGCGCGATCCTGTCGCAGGCCTGGGGCGATCCGCACCCGATCCTCGACGGCAACGTCAAACGCGTGCTGGCGCGGGTGTTCGGCATCGCCGGCTGGCCGGGCACGCCGGCGGTGGAAAGGAAAATGTGGGAGATCGCCGAGTCGCTGCTGCCGCCGCGACGACTGGCCGACTACACCCAGGCGCAGATGGACTTCGGCGCCACCCTCTGCACCCGCCACGATCCGGCCTGCGTGCTGTGCCCGCTGCAGCGCGACTGCATCGCCCTCCGGGAGGGCCGCACCGCCGAACTGCCGACCCCCAAGCCCGGAAAACCGCTGCCGGAGCGCATGGCGGTGGTGCTGGTCCTGCGCGACGATCGGAATCGCGTACTGCTGCAGCGCAGGCCACCGACCGGCATCTGGGCAGCCCTGTGGTCGCTGCCGGAAGCGCCCGATCATGCGGCCGCGCGCACGTGGTTCGAATCTCACGTCGTCGGCGACTACGACGCCGGCACCGCCCTCGACGAGATCCATCACGGCTTCACCCACTATCGCCTGCGCATGCATCCGCTGGTCTGGCGCGCCGTCGCGCTGGGCAACGGCATCGGCGACAATGACGCCTTGCGCTGGGTGGCGCGCGACGCCCTTCCAGGGCTCGGCATTCCCGCCCCGGTGCGCACCCTCCTCGACCACGACAACTGATCGGATCCCCATGCCCCGCACCGTGTTCTGCGAGTACGAACGCCGCGAGACCGAAGGTCTCGATTTCGCCCCGTGGCCCGGCGAGCCCGGTCAGCGTGTCTTCGCCCGCATCGGCAAGGCCGCCTGGGCGAAATGGCTGGCGCACCAGACGATGCTGATCAACGAGAACAGGCTTTCGCCGATGAACCCCGAACACCGGAAGTTCCTGCTCGGCGAGATGGAGAAATTCCTGTTCGGCGGCGGCGCCGAGACACCGGCCGGTTACGTCCCCGAGGACGGTCCGCCCGACGGGTCCGCCGGTGCCGGCGGCGCACCCTCGACCTGACGCTTCGCGCGCGCGTCCTTTTCGGCCAGGCGGATCGCCTTCACGTCGAGCGGACGTATTTCGCGGATGGTGCAGGAAATCGGCAGCAGGCCGCGATTGCTGACGTAGACATGATCGAATTTCGCGCTGAGGCGGCCGCCGAGATTGCGGAAGGCGATGGTCTCGGCGAAATCCAGCTCGCTGCAGGGCGCATACAGCTCGACCAGATACGCCTGACTGGGACGCGTCCACAGCGCGAAGGCGCCATCGCCAAGCGGCGTCCAACCGTTGTAACCGCCGAGATAGGCGATGCTGTCGACCGGCGCGCCGGCGTGAGCGCGATAGAGCGCGAGACGATCGGCATCGCGCTGGGTTGCGTTGCTGGCGCAGGCGGACAACACCGCGCACGACAGTGCGGCCAGGATTCGGATCGAAGTGCGCATGGAAACCTCCGCGGGGGCATCGGGATACAGTGGATCAGGAACGAAGAATCGAAAACAGGGGGCCGGCGACAGGGCGTCGGCGTCAGCACCGACAACGACACGACGGCGGACGACCGCGACGCCCCGGATCATGCGCCACCGGCCGGCGGACGCAAACCGCCCCAACCCGCACATTCAGCGACCGGCCGGCTTGCCCAACCGGCCCGGTCCCCGTATCATCTCGCGCTCACCCGTGGCCGGGTAGCTCAGTTGGTAGAGCAGGGGATTGAAAATCCCCGTGTCGGGGGTTCGATTCCCTCCCCGGCCACCACAAGACAGGTTCGAGACGTCCCGGACAGTCTCGAAAGCACTACAAAAAACCCGCAGAAATGCGGGTTTTTTGTTGCCTGACGTCCCGAGTCGCCCCCCCTTGCAGCCCGCCCCCCGGTTGGGGATACCGACACAGGCACGGGGATACCGGTATCCCATGGGCCGGGATGGCGAAGACCGGCGGACTGACGGACAAAGAGAGAGATTCGCCAAGCGAAGCCGGGGCGCTTCAGGCCACGTGCAACCCGGGAGTCACGCGGGACGGAAATGGGAGTCATCGCCTCCGGCGGGTTCGCCTTGCCCCAGGGCCGCGGTGCGATAGCGCGATCCGCAAGGCCGGAACGATCGACAGGACCCGACGTTCTCCTCGGGGGCATGTCCGCGAGGATGTCGGGAGCGATCAGACCAGCGCCAGCACGTCGTGCGCGTCGCTGTCGACCGTCTCCTCGTCCGCATGCGCGCGATCGTGCATCACCTGCGCGATCGCCGCGGCGGCCACCGCGTCCGGGCAGCGCGCGCCGCCACCGTCGCAGAGTTCATGCATGTAATCGACATCGAAATTGAGCCGTTCGGCCAGGAAGTCGACGAAGGCGCGGACCTTCGGCGATTGCTGGCCGCGCGGAAACACCGCATTGAATTCGTACTCGGGCCCGGTCCAGCCGGGCAGCACGCGGCGCACGAGGTTCTGCTCGGCGTAGGGCTTCATCATCACGTCCCCACTGAGCATCAGCCCCTCGCCGCAGATCAGCGCGCCCTTGAGCGCGGCGGGATCGTTCGCCACCAGCACGGGTTCGACGCGCACGTCATGGAGCTTGTTGCCGTCGGACAACGGCCACACCCATGATCCGTTGCGGCGATGCTTCGACATCGCCAGCGTGCGGTGATGCTGCAGATCGTCGGGATGCAGCGGCTCGCCGTAACGGGCGATGTAATTCGGACTCGCGTAGACCTGGGTGCGGAACACCGCGAGCCGCCGCGCGATGAGGTTGGAATCCGGCAGATGACCCGCGCGCAGGGCGACATCGATGGATTGGTCGATGAGGTCGATCGGTTCGTTGCTCAGCACCATGTCGATGCGCACTTCTGGATAGCGCGCGTGGAATTCGCCCAGCAACGGCGCGATCCAGGTGGTGCCGAGGGAATACGGCGCGGTGAAGCGCAGCCAGCCGCGCGGGCCGCCCTGCAACTGGCCGACGGCGCTCTCGGCTTCGTCCAGTTCGCGGGCGATGCGCTGGCACATCTCGAAGTAGATGTTGCCGGCTTCGGTCAGACCGAGCTTGCGGGTGGTCCGGTGCAGCAGCTGCGCGCCGAGCCGGGTTTCGAGATCCTGGACCTTGCGGCTGACGGTGGTCTTGGGCAGCCCCAGGGTCCGCGCCGCGGAGATGAAGCTGCCGTGTTCGACCACCCGGACGAAGATGAGGGTGTCGTTGAGATCGCGCGCCATGGGGTGCTCCGGAGGGAACGAACCGATTGGCCCGTTCGCGGGATAATTATTCCCCGAATGACCGACTAATCAAGTCGCATTCGCAGGACTATCGTGCGCGGCATCTGGAACGCAGCCCCCGCCATGTCCCGCTCTTCCCGCCTCCGACTGATCCTCGCCCCCGCCCTCGCACTCGGCGCGATCGCTCTGATCCGTCTCAGTATTTTGCTGTTCGGTCAGGCGGTCCACCAAGGCCGCAGTGAAGCGTTGATGATGGCCTGGGTGCTGGCGTTCGTGGTCGGCCTGCCGGTCGCCACGCTGGGACTGGCGGCGGCCGGCGCTTGGTCGACGCATCGCCCGCGCCGGTCGATTCTCCCGAATACGGGAGTGAAAATCCCGTGAGCGGGACAATCGCGCCGCCGTTCCTGACGCCCGTCCTGGTCCTCGGCGCGGATCGCGAGCCGGGGCGCGGCGTGATCGCTGCCGCCGCCGCGATCCGGCGTCCGATCATCGCGACCGGCAACGACACCGAGGCGCTGGAGGGTCTGCGGCGTCTGCATCCCGAAGCCGCCCTCACCCTGATCGTCGGCGACAGCCGCGACGACGCCCACGCCGCGAGGCTGGCGTCGGCGGTGGCGGCGCTCGATCGCCCGCTGGGCGCGGTGGTCGCCGCGATCGCGCCGCCTTCGCTGCGCGGGCGGCTGCTGGATCAACCGGCGGACGCCCTGCGCGACGCGCTCGATCAGGCCCTCATCGCGCATGCCGCCGCCGCGCGTCATCTGTTGCCGCTGCTGAAACGCTGCGACCGCGGCGGCGCCTACGTGATGCTGGGCGGTCCCGGCAGCCGCGCGCCATGGGCCGGTTACGGGCATCGCTCGGTCGCCGCCGCGGCGTTGCGCATGCTCGCGGAGGTCCTGCACAACGAAGCGAGGACGCTGTCGCTGCGCCTGCAACTGCTGTGCGTCGAGGACCGCCTCGACGACGAAGCGTCTCCGCTCACCGCCCGCGTCATCGGCAGCAAGGCGCAACGCTGCACCGAGGCCACCCGCGCGGTGGTCGATTTCCGCGCGCAGGCATCGGCCTGCACCTCATCGCCTTCCGCGCATCGCGCACTGGCCGATGCCCGTGCGCTGCTCGGCCGCCTGTCCTCCCCGAACCCTGCCTCGAACGCCTCCTCGAGCGCTTCCTCCTCCAGCAAGGATCCCACGCCATGATGTCCGCCCGCTCCCAACGCCGCATGCACGGCGGCCTTCCCCTGCTTCCCCTCACCGTATCGCTGCTGGTCGCAGCGGTGGTCTCCGCCTGCAGCGGTTCGCAGGCTTCGCCCGGCGCGGACATGCCGCCGCCGCCCGACGTCAGCGTCGCCCAGGTGCTGAGCCGGAACGTCAAGCAGTGGGACGATTTCACCGGCCGCGTCTCCGCGGTGGAAACCGTGGAGCTGCGGCCGCGCGTCAGCGGTTACGTCGAGCGCGTGGCGTACCGGGAAGGCGACGAAGTCCGCAAGGGCCAGTTGCTGTTCCTGATCGATCAGCGGCCGTATCGCGCGGCGCTGGCGCAGGCCGAGGCGCAGCTCGAACGCGCGCGCAGCGAAGCGCGACTCGCGCGTTCGCAGGACCTGCGCGCGCAGACGCTGATCGACGCGAAGGCGATCTCGCGCGAGGAGTTCGACACCCGCAAGGCCGCGACCGCGCAGAGCGACGCGGTGGTGCGTGCGGCCGAGGCCGCGGTCGCCGCTGCGCGCCTCGACCTGCAGTTCACCGAAGTGCGCTCGCCGATCGACGGTCGCGCCGGTCGCGCGCTCGCCACCGTCGGCAATCTCGCCCAGGCCGATGCCACCACGCTCACCACCGTGGTGTCGCTCGATCCGGTCCATGTCTATTTCGAAAGCGACGAACAGGCGTTCCTGCGTTACGCCGGTCTGACCCGCACGGGTCAGCGCGACGCCACCCGCAATCCGGTGCGCGTGGGCCTGGCAGACGAAACCGGCTATCCGCACGCCGGGACCGTCGATTTCATCGACAACCAGGTCGATCCCGCGACCGGCACCATCCGCGCCCGCGCGGTACTGCCGAACCCGGATCGCGTGTTCACCCCGGGCCTGTTCGCGCGCGTGCAGCTGGAAGGCAGCGCCGAGTTCAAGGCGCTGCTGATCGACGACAAGGCGGTGCTCACCGACCAGGATCGCAAGTACGTCTACGTGCTCGGTCCGGGCAACACCGCGGTGCGCCGCGACGTGGTGCTGGGCCGCACGATCGAGATCCCGGGCTCGGGTCCGGGGCAGGCGCTGCGCGTGGTCCAGTCCGGGCTGACGGCGCAGGACAAGGTGATCGTCAACGGCGTCCAGAAAGTGTTCTTCCCCGGCATGCCGGTGAAGCCGCAGACGGTCGCGATGGCCGGCACCGCGACGAAACCCGCAGTCGCCGTCGCGAAGAACGCCGCACCCGCCGCGGAACCAACCGCGACGCAATGAGTTCCACCCCGTCCCTCCCCCCGATGGGTTGTTGAAACGGTCGCCGTCCCTTCGTCCGAGTCCCCCGGCGGCGAAGGGACGGCGTCACCGTCCGTTCCGCGCATCGCATCCGCTCCCCTGCATTCGCCCCGCCACTGGCCCTCTCCGGGCCGGACCGCTGCGGTCTTGCCGCAACACAGGATTTCCCATGGACTTTTCCCGATTCTTCATCGATCGCCCGATCTTCGCCGCGGTGCTGTCGATCGTGATCTTCGCCGCCGGCCTGATCGCGATTCCGCTGCTGCCGATCAGCGAATATCCCGAGGTGGTGCCGCCCTCCGTGGTGGTGCGCACCGTCTATCCGGGCGCCAATCCCAAGGTCATCGCCGAAACCGTGGCGCAGCCGCTGGAGGCGGCGATCAACGGCGTCGAGAACCTGATGTACACCAAGTCGGTGGCGGGTTCGGATGGCGTGCTGCAGCTGACGGTGACCTTCCGTCCCGGCACCGATGCCGACGAGGCCGCGGTGCGCGTGCAGAACCGCGTCAGCCAGGCGCAAGCGCGCCTGCCCGAGGACGTGCGCCGACAGGGCGTGACCGTGCAGAAACAGTCGCCGACCTTCCTGATGGTGGTGTTCCTCACCTCGAAGAACGGCAAGTACGACACGCTGTACCTGCGCAACCACGCCGTGCTCAACGTCAAGGACGAACTGGCCCGATTGCCCGGCGTCGGCGACGCCCAGATCTTCGGCGGCGGCGATTACGCGATGCGCATCTGGATGGACCCGGACAAGGTCGCGTCGCGCGGCCTGACCGCCGGCGACGTGGTGCGCGCGATCCGCGAGCAGAACGTGCAGGTCTCGGCCGGCCAGGTCGGCGCCGAACCCATTCCCGGCGGCAGCGACTTCCTGATCCCGATCAACGCCCAGGGCCGTCTGCGCACGGCCGAGGAATTCGGCGACATCGTCATCAAGAGCGGCACCGGCGGCGAGATCGTGCGCCTGGCCGACGTCGCCCGTCTCGAACTCGGCGCCAGCGACTACACGCTGCGCGCGGAGATGGAAGGTCGCAACGCGGTCGGCATCGGCATCTTCCAGGCACCGGGCGCCAACGCGCTGGAGATCCGCGACCAGGTGATGGCGAAGATGGACGAACTGTCGAAGCGCTTCCCGCCCGGCGTCGAATACGCCGCGCCGTACGACACCACCATCTTCGTGCGCGACTCGATCAAGGCGGTGATCAGCACGTTGCTGGAAGCGACCCTGCTGGTGGTGCTGGTGGTGATCCTGTTCCTGCAGACCTGGCGCGCGTCGATCATTCCGCTGATCGCGGTGCCGGTGTCGGTGGTGGGCACGTTCGCCGCGCTCTACCTGCTCGGTTTCTCGATCAACACGCTGACCCTGTTCGGCCTGGTGCTGGCGATCGGCATCGTGGTCGACGATGCGATCGTGGTGGTGGAGAACGTCGAACGCTACATCGAACAGGGCTCGGCGCCCCTGCAGGCCGCGCATCAGGCGATGAAGGAAGTCTCCGGCCCGATCATCGCGATCGCGCTGGTGCTGTGCGCGGTGTTCGTGCCGATGGCCTTCCTCA
>JAYRTK010000082.1:0-12094 GCA_041919595.1 Lysobacteraceae bacterium | reverse complement strand
CCGACCTTGCGCGCGCCCTTGTTGCGCATGAGATCGCCGGTCTCGATCTGCCATTGCGCCGACGCGCCGCCCGAGCCGGCGATGACGCCCGTGCGCGGGCTGCGCACCTGCGCCTCGTCGAGTCCCGCATCGGCGATGGCGTCGCGCATCGACACATAGGCATAGGCCGCGGCATCGCCCATGAAACGCTTCAGCTTGCGATCGACCACCGCATCGAGATCGATCCGCGGCACGCCCGCGACCTGGCTGCGGAAGCCCTTCTCGGCGTATTCGGGCACGGCCGACACGCCGCTGGTACCGTTGCGCAGCGCATCGGAAACGGTCTGCGCATCGTTGCCGATCGGCGAAACGATGCCGAAGCCGGTGACGACGACGCGGCGCATCAGAAGCCCTCCGTCGAACGGAACAGGCCCACGCGCAGGCCCTCGGCTTCGTAGATCAGACGATCGTCGACGAAGGTCTTGCCGTCGGCGATGACCAGGGCGAGCTTGCCGCGCACGACGCGGCGCACGTCGATCAGATAGCGCACGAGCTTCGCGGTCGGCAGCACCTGGCCGCTGAATTTCACCTGGCCCACGCCGAGGGCGCGACCGCGTCCCGGTTCGCCCAGCCACGGCAGGAAGAATCCCGCGAGTTGCCACATCGCATCCAGACCGAGACAGCCCGGCATCACCGGGTCGCCTTCGAAGTGACAATCGAAGAACCAGAGATCCGGACGGATTTCCAGTTCGGCTTCCAGCAATCCCTTGCCATGCGCGCCGCCTTTCTCCTCGACACGGGTGATGCGGTCGAACATCAACATCGGTGGTGCGGGCAGACGCGCGTTGCCCGGACCGAAGATGGCGCCCTGCGCGCAGGCGACGAGTTGCGAAAGATCGAATGAAGAAGTCTGCTGCATGTGCACGGAACAAGCGGAGGGATGGCGGCATTGTCGCCCGAATCGCAACACCGTTAGCGCAACGCACGGCCTCTTTTCCGCACATTTCTCCGCTTTTTTCGCATGCGCATGCGTATCGATACGCGAGCGTATTGCGGATTTTCCACCTACGCCTGCGTATGTTGCGTGGATACCATGGCGTATGTCGCGCAGGATCGCCTGGTTGCCCCATACCACTGCGGATCGCGGCCGACGTGTGCTGCCGGCGGCGAAGACGATGACGGCGATCCGGTCAAGCCGACGGCAGCGCCCGCCGATAGCCCTGGAACAGCTGCAGCAGCCACGGCTTCTGCGCGAGCACCAGACTCACGCCGATGCGTTCCTTCGCGGACAGGGTGGCGTCGCGGATCAGCAGCGCATCGAATTCCTTCACGACCTCTTCCAGTCGCTGGCGCATCTGGCGCACGCCGTCGACGCTGAGACTGCCGGTCAGCAGGAACAGGCCGTCCTGTTCGCCATCGAAGGCATCGGCGAAGTAGTCGCCGAGCAACTTCTCGCGGAAGTAGCGCTCCATCGGTCCGTCACGACGCCAGCGGAAGTTGCGCGCGGTCAGCGCTCGGGCACGGTTGCCGGGCAGCAGTTCGATGATGCCCAGGCGATCCAGCTTCACCAGCAGCGCGGTCCACTGCGGTTCGGTGAACGCGAACTGCGCCAGCACGTCCTGCTGACGCCAGCGGTTGAGACTGAGGAACAACGCCAGCAGCAACGCGGGCTCGGAAACCAGCGCCGTTTCCTGCGCGTCGGACAATTCGGCCATGCTGTCGCGGCCGCGTGCGGATTCGGCGGCGAGATCGGCCAGACCGATGTCCAGCACGTCGCAGATCTGCTCCAACCGCTGCAGGCTCATCGCGCGCAGCGAGAACATCCGCTTGACCGCCGCCTCGCTCATCTTCAGCCGTGCGGCGAGTTCGCGATAGGTCAGCCCCTGCCCCCGGAGCAGGCGCTTGAGGGCATCGATGACTTCGACGGAAACAGCCATGGGTCTTGTTTTTCGATACCTGGGAGGCCCTGATATCTACACTCGGTCGACGACGATTGCAACGCTTCGGCCCCCGGGTGTTTCTTCGACGCACCGCCCAGCGCGTCGAGCCTGCCCATGACCGCCACGTCTACAAGTGTCACATCCGCGCGTGCCACGTCCGCGACGCCCTCCACGGGCACCTCGCGCCTCACCGACCGTTTCGCCGCGCTCACCATCGCCCTCGCCTGCCTGCTGGTGCCGCCGGCCGACGCGCAGTCCGGCGCTTCGCTGCGACAGTCGGAAGCCAGCGTGATGGCGTCGATCGAAGTGCCGGTGGCGGTGGTCGGCGCACTCGTCGCAGGGGGAAAATTCCTGATCACCGGCGTCGCCGCAAGCGGCGGCGCGGTGCTGGTGACGGTCTCGGCAGTGGGGCTCGGCGCCTCGTTCGTGGTCCATCTCTCCGCGGAAGCGGCCGGAAGACTGGTGCTCGCCGCCGGCACGGTCGTGGAAGCGGTGGCGGTCAGTGGAGGCTGGCTGTTGATGGCCGCGGGCGAGGCGCTGTGCTTCATCGCGAACGATGGCGCGCGCGAACACGTGCACACGCGCGAACTGACGGCATGAGCGGCGACGAGCGGCGCGGAAAACGCATCGCCGGCGGTCTGCTGGCGCTGCTGTTGGCCGCACTGGCCGCGCTGATGGCGGTCGCGCCCCGCGCCCGCGCCGGCACCGACTGCGAAGCACGACCGATGCCGCCGCAGGCGATCGCCGACGCCGCGGCCACCGCGCTCACCGTGGCGGCCGCGCTGGACAAAGCGGATGCACCGGTCGCACTGGTATCGCGGGTCGGCACCGATCTGTCGCAACACGGCCTGCGCTACAGTCATGCGGGCTTCGCCTTGCGCGACCACCCCGATGGACGCTGGACCGTGGTCCATCTGCTCAACGACTGCAGCGACGAGGGCTCGGGCCTCTACGCGCAGGGACTGGTGAATTTCTTCGCCGACGATCTCGTCAACCAGGACGCGCGCATCACCTGGTTCGATCCCGGGGTCGCGCAGCGTCTCGGGGCGCAGCTGCTGCCAATGCGTCAGGACACGCTGTACACGCCGCGCTACAACCTGATCGCGCGTCCCGGCAGCGAGCGCTACCAGAATTCCACCGCCTGGGTGCTCGAACACATCGCCGCGGCGATCCCGCCGAAACCGATCGTACGCGACCGCGGACAAGCGTACCGATTGGCGGTCGACAACGGTTACCTGCCCGGCCGTATCCGCATTCCGTATACGAAACGCATCGTCGGCGGTTTGTTCGCGGCGAATCTCGTGTTCACCGACCACTCGATCGCCACCCGGCTCGGTGGCGAGTATCCGGTAGTGACGGTGCGTTCGATCCTCGACTGGCTGGAGGCATCGGGACTCGAAGCCGCGGAACGCGAGTGGCGCGGCGGCCACCCGATGCCCGTGCCGGGGCCGGGCTGATCCGGGCTCAGGGCGTCCGCGGATAGATCGAGGGCCGCTCGGGACGCAGCCACAGCGTCTGCCCCTCCGACGGCGCGGTCACCCCCGGCGATGCGATCAGGTCCCACTCGAACGGACGATCGCTGCCGCGCACCGCGAGTTCGACGATGATGCGTTCGGCGCGACGGTGCGAAGCGATCACCTCGACCGGGAAGCCCTCGCCCGCCGTCGCCGGTTCGAGTTCGTGCGGGCGCACGTAGAGCGTCGCCGGGCCATCGCGGCGATCGCCCGCCGGCAGGCGCACATCGCCTGCAGCGTGGAACACGCCGTCGCGGACTTCGCCGTCGAGCGCGTTGCCCCGTCCGATGAAATCGAAGACATAAGCCGAGGCCGGCGCCGCATAGATCTCGGTCGGCGTGCCGACCTGTTCGATCCGGCCGGCACGCATCACCACGACCCGATCCGCCAGTTCCAGCGCTTCTTCCTGGTCGTGGGTGACGAACAGCGTGGTCTGGCCGGTGCGATCGTGCAGGCGGCGCAGCCAGCGCCGCAATTCCACGCGCACCTTCGCATCCAACGCACCGAACGGTTCGTCGAGCAGCAGCACGCTGGGATCGATCGCCAGCGCGCGCGCCAGCGCGACCCGCTGCTTCTGTCCGCCCGACAACTGGTCGGGGTAGCGCCCGCCCAGTTCCGGCAACTGGATCAGCCCGAGCAGCTCCTCGACGCGACGGGTGATCGTGGCCTTGTCGGGACGCTTCGCGCGCGGTCGACTGCGCAGGCCGAAGGCGATGTTCTCGGCCACGGTCATGTGCCGGAACAACGCATAGTGCTGGAACACGAAGCCGACGTTGCGCTCGCGCAGGCTGAGGCGGGTGGCGTCGCGCTCGCCGAACATGACCCGACCGTCGTCCGGCGACAACAGGCCGGCGATGACCCGCAGCAACGTCGTCTTGCCGGAGCCCGACGGCCCCAGCAACGCGATCAGTTCACCCGAAGCGATGTCGAGTTCGACCCCGTCGAGCGCGGCGACGCCGGCGTAGCGCTTGCTGAGCGCGCGAATCTGCAAATGCATGTCAATGCTTCCTGTGCGATGCGGCCAGGGCGTCGCCATGGCGGGATTCCAGCCAGAACTTCACCACCAGCGTCACCAGCGCCAGCCCCGAGAGCAGCGAGGCGGCGGCGAACGCGGCCGTGGTGTCGAATTCGTTGTAGAGGATCTCGATGTGCAGCGGCAGGGTGTTGGTCAGGCCGCGGATGTGGCCGGACACGACCGAAACCGCGCCGAATTCGCCCATCGCGCGCGCGGCGCACAACAGCACGCCGTACAGCAGGCCCCAGCGGATGTTCGGCAGGGTCACCCGGAAGAACATCGTCCAGGCACCGGCGCCGAGGGAGCGCGCCGCGAGTTCTTCGTCCGCGCCCTGCTGCTGCATCAGCGGGATCAGTTCGCGCACCACGAACGGGAAGGTGATGAACAGCGTCGCCAGCACGATGCCGGGACGCGCGAACAGGATCTTGATCTCGTATTCCGCCAGCCAGGCCGCAAACCAGCCGTTGGCGCCGAACAGCAGAACCAGGCACAGGCCCGCGACCACCGGCGACACCGCGAACGGCAGGTCCAGCAATGCGAGCAGGATGCGCTTGCCGCGGAACTGGAAGCGGGTCACCGCCCAGGCCATCCACAGCCCGAACACGGCGTTGATCGGCAGCACGATGGCGACCGTGAACAACGTGAGCTTCAACGCGGACAGCGCATCGGGCTCGCGCAACGACGCCCACCAGGCGCGGAACCCTTCACCGAAGGCGGCGACCAGCACCATCATCAGCGGCAGCACCACCAGTCCCAGCATCGCCAGGACCGCCAACCCGATCAACGACCGGCGCAGCCATGCCGGTTCCTGCAGCGCATCCTGCGGCGCGTGCTCAGCCATGTCGCCCTCCTTTGCGTTCATGCGCGAACAGCAGCGGAATCGCGTTGATCGCCAGCAGGCAGACGAACGAAGCCGCCAGCAGCAGCGCCGCGATCGCGACCGCGCCGTTGTAGTCGTATTCCTCCAGACGGATCGTCACCAGCAGCGGCGCGATCTCGGTCTTGTACGGCAGATTGCCGGCGATGAAGATCACCGATCCGTATTCGCCGAGGCCGCGCGCGAACGCCAGCGAGAATCCGGTCAGCAGACCCGGCAGCAATTCGGGCAGCACCACCCGCCGCAGCGTGGTCCAGCGCGAAGCGCCCAGCGACACCGCGGCCTCCTCCTGCTCGCGCCCCAGCGTCTCGAGCAACGGCTGCACGGTGCGCACGGCGAACGGCAGGCCGACGAACACCAGCGCCAGCACGATGCCGATCGGGGTGTAGGCGACCTTCACGCCCAGCGGTTCGAGGAATTGCCCGACCCAGCCATTTTTCGCGTAGATCGCGGTCAGCGCGATGCCCGCGACCGCGGTCGGCAGCGCGAACGGCAGATCGACCAGCGCATCGACCAGCCGCCGGCCCGGAAAGCGGTAACGCACCAGCACCCATGCGATCAGCGCCCCCGCCACCAGCGCGATCACCGCGGCCGCCAGCGATGCGCTGAAACTCAGTTTCAGGGCCTGCTGCACGCGCTCGTCGCCGAGCGCGCGCAGCCAGCCGTCCGTCCCCAACCCCGCGGCGCGCACGCTCAGCGCGAGCAGCGGCAACAGCACCACGACCCCGAGCCAGGCCATGCCCAGCCCGAGACTGATGCCGAACCCCGGCAGCGGGTTCGGCATCCGGCGCGCCCGCGGCAGCGCGTTCATCGCGTTCTCGCTCATCGCGACGCCCGGAGGATGCGATCGAACAGCCCCCCATCACTGAAATGATCGGCCTGCGCCTTTTTCCAGCCGCCGAACGCGCTGTCGATCGTCACCAGCGCGACTTTCGGGAAGCGCGCGAGTTCCGCCGCCGGTACCTTGTCGGGTTCGGCCGGACGGTAGAAATGCTTCGCGGCGAGACGCTGGCCATCGGGCGAGTACAGGAAGCGCAGATAGGCTTCGGCCTGCTTGCGCGTGCCGCGCCGGGCGACGTTCTTGTCGACCCAGGCCACCGGCGGCTCGGCCTTGATGCTGAGGCTCGGCACGACGATCTCGAACTTGCCACGGGCGCCGGGCTGGTCGAGCGTCAGCAGTGCCTCGTTCTCCCAGGCGACCAGCACATCGCCGATGCCGCGCTCGACGAACGTGGTCGTGGCCCCACGCGCGCCGGTGTCGAGCACCGGCACGTTGCCGAACAGCTTCGTCAGGTAGGCGATGACCTTGTCGCCATCGCGGTATTCCTTCGACGCCCACGTCCAGGCCGCGAGATAGTTCCAGCGCGCGCCGCCCGAGGTCTTCGGGTTCGGCGTGATCACCTCGACGCCCGAACGCGCCAGATCGCCCCAGTCGACGATCTTCTTCGGATTGCCCTTGCGCACGAGGAACACGATCGTCGAGGTGTAGGGCGCGCTGTTGTGCGGCAGGCGGGACTGCCAGTTCGCGGGCAGCGACCTGGCGTTCTGCGCGATCGCATCGATGTCGGCCGCGACCGCAAGGGTCACGACATCGGCATCGAGACCATCGATGACCGAACGGGCCTGTTTGCCCGAACCGCCATGCGACGCGCGGATCTTCAACGATTCGCCGGTCTGCTGCTTCCACTGCGCGGCGAAGCGCGCGTTGACTTCGGCGTAGAACTCGCGGGTCGGGTCATAGGAAACGTTGAGCAGTTCGGTCTCGGCGCCGCGGGCGCCCGGGGCGAACGCGGCTGCACCGGCGACGATCAGCCCGAACAGGAAGGATTTGAAGGCGGATGTCATGGGGATCGCTCCGATTCAGAATGAAAATTGTGCACGAGTAAAGAAGGATTGTTCATCTTCCCTGTCGGCGCCGACCGCAGCGCCGCCATCGAATCGCGTCCTGGTGTAGTTGGCGACCAGTTTCAGATTGCTGTTGAGATACCAGTTCAGACCAAGGGTCCAGGCGCGGGCGCCGCTCGCCGCGCTCGCGGGATTCGCGAACAGCGGAAAGGCGTCGTCGTCGACATCCAGCGCGCCATAACGACCGACCAGTTCGAACGCCCCCCAGCCTGCCCCATCGGACGTAAAAGGATGGTTAGGCTTCACGACGCCCCGGTAGCCGGCATCCTCGCCGGTCAACACGACGCTGCCGGTGAGCTGATAGGCCTCGTTGACGAGATGCTCGCGTCGACCGGCGTTGACACCGCCGGTCACCCGTACTTCCTGCTCGGACGTGATGTATTCGCCGAGCAGACCGAAACGGCCGCGATAGAAATACGCCTGCGGCGAGAACCGGCGATGCAGGCCGTCGGCGGCGACGTTGGCGTTGTAGGCGAAGAACTGCGCCTGCCCGGGCGTGCGATAGCGCGGCAGGAAATTGTTGCCGCTGCCGAAGGTGTCGCCGACGCTGGCGGCGACGCCGAGGCCGAGGCCGGACCAGCCGTTCGCGGCGTTCTTGAACGGCTCCCAGAACACCCGGCCCGCATACTCGAATTCGTTGTCGGGATTGGTGGTGGCGGCGTCGCGACCGTCGGGCGCGCCGTTGTAGGCGCCGACCACGTAGCTCAAACGGGTATCGAAGAGTTCGCCCTGCAGTTGCACGCCCAGATCGCGGTTCGGCGCCAGTTCGGTCGGGAAGCCGCGCTCCACGAACCCGATCGCGCCACCGGACTGCAGGCGTTCGAGACCGACCGGTCCTTTCATCTTGCCGATGCGCACGGTGGCACGCGGATCGAATTTCAGGTCGACATAGGCGTCGACGATCGTCGCGCTGTCGCCCGCGAACTCGGGCGTCAACCGGAAGCCGACCAGCGATCCCCAACTGCCCTCCAGCGTGGGCCGGATGCGGCGGAACAGGAAGGTATCGTTCTGCGGGTTGGCATCGTCGCCGAGGAAGAAGCGACCGTCCGCCTGGACCAGTCCGCGCACCTTGAGTTCGAGACCATCGGGGGATTTGATCGAGAGGCCTTTGGAAGGCGTCAGCGAGACGACCGGATCCTTCGCTGCTTTGGCCGCGGCTTCCTCGGCCTGCAATTCGAGTTTTCGCTCGATCACGCGCAGTCGCTGGTCGAGATCGAGCGCGGCCGCATCGTCGGCGACGCCGAGACGGCGCTCCAGCGCTTCGAGCCGATCGACGAACGACGCGGGAACGGTCGCCGTATCCTGCGCGACCGCGACATGGCAGGCCAGCGCGAGCGGAATGACGAGCGGAATGGGAAGAAGGGATTTGCGCATCGGAACACATGTGGGACTACGGGACATCGTCGACTCCTGGTGGGTTGACGCGCGTCCGGTCGTCCGGTCAGCGCCTGGGGCGTCGCGACCGCTCAGCGGCCAGCGAACCTGAATTTCTGGCTGCGGGTGATCTGCACGATGCGTGCGTTGTGCACGACGATCTCGACCTCGCCGTAGGCGATGTCGCGGAGCGCGGCGATCACGGCACGCTCGTGGTCGTTCAACGGCGCATTCACCGGCGGGACGCCGGCAATGCCTTGCAGCGGTACGGACTTCTCCGGTGGCTTCACGGCAACCTCCTTCAATGCGTTGCGGCGGTCGGGGGAACGGAGGGGGACATCGTCGCGGCACGCGCATCCGCTTCCGCGAAGTCGCGCAGATTGCGCCGGTCGAGCACCTGCGACAGCGCATCGCGCGACTCGCGCATCAGCGCGCGCAGGGCGCAGGCTTCGGGATCGGGGCAATCGCGACAGGGTTCGTAGGCGGTGACGCTGGCGCAGCGGACCGGCGCCAGCGGTCCGTCGATCGCGCGGATCAGGTCGCCGATCATGATCCGCTCGGGTGCGCGGGTCAGGGCATGGCCGCCACGTTGGCCGCGCCGGCTGTCGATGAAGCCGGCGCCGCGCAGATCGACCAGGATGGTCTCCAGGAACTTGCCCGGGACGCGGCTGCGCTGGGCCAGCTCGTGCGCCTGCAGCCGCGCCTCGCCCGAACGGGCGAGCGCGCACATGGCGCGGAGCGCATATTTGGCTTTCATGGTCAGCACGCCGGCAATTCCTATTGAACACATAGGAATTGATGCCACAGGCCGGACAGAGGGTCCAATGCCTCGGCGGCATGATGACATGGCCAGCAGGACGGACCGGGAGACGGTCCGGAACACCCGTGCACCGCCCCCGCAACGGCCGATCAGGCCGTCAGCCGGTCGAGAACCCCGTACCGGCTTCGGCCGGATCGGCCGGCGATCGCGTCACGGCATCGACCCGGGCCATCGGCGAACCGCGCCGGAGCCACGCGCCAAGTCGCTCGATCGCCCCGGCGTCGCCGGCCGCGAGCACCTCCACCCGACCGTCACGCAGATTGATCGCGTGACCGCGCAGGCCCAGCGCCAGCGCCTGCGCGCGGGTGTGGGCGCGGAACGCCACGCCCTGCACGCGACCGGCCACCACGAAGCGCACGGCGGTCATGGCGCTCAGCCGGCGGCGGCGGCGGCCCCGCTGCCGGCATCGACGACGGCCTCGAGATCGGCGCGGGTCACCGGCCCCATGAATTCGCGGGCGATGCGGCCGTCGGGCGCGATGACGTAGGTCATCGGCAGACCGCGCGGGGTCGGGAAATCGACCGGCGGGTCGTAGGTGTCGACGATCGCGATCGTGTAGCGCACCGGGCGCTTGGCCAGGAACGCGCGCATCTCCTCGACCGCGATCTCCTCGTAGGCCAGTCCGACCACCTCAACGTCCTCGCGTGCGGCATCGAGGGCATCCAGATCCGGCATTTCCTTGAGGCAGGGCGAACACCAGGTCGCCCAGAAATTCACCACCACCCAGCGGCCGCGTTTCGACGCAAGATCGTAGGTGGTGCCGTCGAGGGCCGCGATCTTCAGTCCCGGCCGCTCGGGCGCGCCATCGGCAGGCGCGGCAGCGGCGGGAGCGGTCTCCGCCGGCGTCGTTTCGAGCGCCTTGCGGGCGTCTTCGGTCGGCGGCGGTTCGCAGGCGGACAGCGCGAGCGCCAGCATCAGCGGCAGACCATGCTTCACGTTCATTCGGATTCCTTGCGGTAGATCGATGCGACCGGCCGTTTGAGCAGATCGCGAAGTGGCAGGCGCAGTTCGTCGAGCGCGGCGAGCGCGGCCTCGCCGAGCGCATCGTCGCGCGCAGGCAACCAGGCTTCGGCCACCGGAATGCGCAGCTGGCAGGCGTCGTACAACTCGGCCAGGCTGACGCCGTCGAGATCGCGCGCGAGCAGCCATTCGCCGGACTCGGCGCGACTGAGCAGGCCGATGGCATTGAGCTGGCCGAGCATCTGTTGCACGAGGCCATCGGTGAGCACCGGTTCGAGCCGGCGGATGTCGTCCAGATGCAGGCCCTTGCCGCGGCGGCGGAACTCGTCGAAACGACCGATCAGCCGCAGCAGGCCGTGCAGTTCGAAACCGACCGGCAGGCGCTGCGAGGCGGGCTGGTAGCGGAACGCCGACAGCGACGAGGCCAGCGAAGCGCCGAGCAGGATCGCGACCCAGCTGAAATACACCCAGCCGAGGAAGATCGGCACCAGCGCGAGCGCACCGTAGAGCTTGTCGTAGGCACCGAACGACCCGAGGTAGGAGCCGGCGGCGAATTTCACCAGTTCGATCAGCATCACCGCCGGCAGCGCGCCGATCGCGGCGTAGCGCCATTGCACCGTGCGGTGCGGGACCACGCGATAGATCAGCGCGATCGCGGCGAATTCGATCAGCAGCGGCGCCGCGTCCAGCATCAGCGATTCGATCGCCTGACCGGGTTCGGTCTGGAAGATCGACAGCGCGAAGAAGCGCGCCGACACCGCGAGACTGGCCGCGGCGAGCATGCCGCCGAGGGTCATGACGGTCCAGTACACCATGAAGCGCCCGAACTTCAGCCGCGTGATGGGCACGCGCCAGATGCGGTTGAAGGTGGCCTCGATGCTGGTGAGGGTGATCAGCAGGGAGACCACCAGCACGATCACGCCGACCACGGTGAGCTTGCCGGCGTTGCCCGAGAACTGCATCAGATAGGCCTCGGCCGCGCGCGCGGACGATGGCACGAAGTTGGAGAAGATGTAGGCGCTGAGCTGCCGGCTCCATTCGTCGTACACCGGAAACGCCGACAACACGCCGAACACGACCATGCTCAGCGGCACGATCGCGAACGCGGTGGTGAAGGCGAGCGCGCCGGCGGCCTGGAACAGGCGGTCGTCGAGAAAGCGCCGCCACAGGAAGCGGAAGAAGGTCCCGGCGCGGGCGCGGTCCCAGCCGCGTTCGCGCCATCGCTGCAGGGTGTCGATCAACGGCATCGGTCAAGGGTAGCAGGACCGGGGGAGCAGGACCGGCAACCGTGCCGCCCCTGCCCCATGCGGAACGATACCGTCCGGCGGTCGCTTGGCTTACCCTGTGCGCCATCGCGGACCCCGCACCCGGATCGCACCATGACCGAGATTCTGGTCCTCTACTACAGTCGCGGCGGCTCCGTGGCCCGGCTGGCGCGGCAGATCGCGCGCGGCATCGGCGAGATCGACGGCGTCGCCGCCCGCCTGCGCACGGTGCCGCCGGTGGCCCCGGTGACCCGCGAGGCCGCGCCGCCGGAGCCCGAGGACGGCGCGCCGTATGTCGACAAGCGCGATCTCTCCGAATGCGCGGGCCTGATCCTGGGCAGTCCGACCCGGTTCGGCAACATGGCCGCGCCGATGAAGCACTTCATCGACACGCTGGGCGCGGAATGGGCCAGCGGCACCCTGGTCGGCAAACCGGCGGCGGTGT
>JAYRTK010000081.1:0-12112 GCA_041919595.1 Lysobacteraceae bacterium | reverse complement strand
ACAACGTCGAAGCCACCCGCAACGTGATCGCCTGGTGCCGTGCGCACGGTTCGCCGAAGCTGGTGCACATCTCGTCGGGCGCGGTGCAATACCGGCCCTGCGATCAGTTGGGCATCCGCGAGGACGATCCGGTCGGCCCCGGGTTCGCGAACACCTATGCCGAGACCAAGGCCGCCGCCGAAGCGCTGGTGCGCGAGTATCCGGGTCCGTGGACGATCCTGCGGCCGCGCGCGGTGTTCGGTCCGGGCGACACCGTGCTGTTCCCGCGTCTGCTCGCAGCCGCGAAGCGCGGAAAGCTGCCGCGGATCGTGCGCGCGGGACCACCGGCCCTCGGCGATCTGATCGGCGTCGATGCGCTGGCCGACTACATCCTGCGCGCGGCGCAGCGCGCGGACGCGGTCGGCGCGTTCAATCTCAGCCATGGCGAGCCGGTGGTCATGCAGGACTTCATCGCCGAGGTGTTCCGTCGGCTCGATCTGCCGCCGCCGACGCGCGTCGTGTCCCACCGCACGGCGCGACTGGCGGCGCACGCGGCCGAACTCGCGTGGTCGCTGCTGCGATTGCGCGGGGAACCGCCGGTGACGCGATTCGGCATCGACGCGCTGACCTACAGCCGCACCTTCGACACCACACGGACGCGCGCCGTGCTCGGCCCGCCGTCGCAGACCCTGGCCGAAGCCGTGGACGACTTCATCGCCTGGCAACGACCGCGGCTGTGATCGCGTTTCGCGCTGTGGCGCTTCAGAGCCCGCGTCGCGCCATCATCGGGAACACGACGCCGCGCAGCACGCCTTCCAGCGCTCGCACCGCCGCGCGTCGATGCGCGGGCAGATGCGCCGCGTGGAGCGCGGTGTATTCGACGACCGGCCGCGCGCCGCGCGCACGCTTGAAATCGCCCGCGCCGGCCGAGCCGTTGAAGCGCAACCCGCCCTCCATCGCCAGTCCGCGCGCGAGCAGCGACGCGATTCCGTACAGTCCCAGCGCGCGCGGCGCGGCGGTGTCGTAACCGACGACCGGCGCGGTGCCGACGCGGCCGCGCGCGAACAATCCGCCGACCGCCATGATCCGTCCGTCGTCCGCGCGTGCGACACGGTAGCGGATCGTGCCCGCAGCGTGGGTCATGCGCACCCAAGCCGGGGTGAAGGCGGGATTCAGCACGGAATATTTGTCGAGATACAGCTGTCGATACAGCGCGGCGATCCGCTGCGCATCGTCTCCGCCCAGGCAGACGAGATCCTCGACCCGCAATCCGCTCGCGCGCAGTTTCTTGACATCGTTGCGCACGCTGGTGCGCGGCGCCCAGTCGCGGGACAGATCGTCGACGACCCAGATCCGGCGGCTGGGCAGCAGCCACCAACCGTCCGCGCGCAGCGCATCGATCAGCGCGGCGCTGGACCATGCATCAAGCGAACGGATCGCGAGGAAATGCTGCGGGAATCGTTCGCGCAGATGCCTGCGCATCGCCGGAACGCCTTCCCCCTGCCAGTCGCCGTGCAGATTGGTCGACAGCAGCCAGTTGTCGACATGGACGATGCGATTGAGCGCGGCCATCCGCAGCAGCCGATCGAAGCCGCCGATGGCCGTCGACAGCAGCGGACGCAGGCGCCCGGTATCGACCAGATCCAGTTCCTCCAGTCCGTACAGCACATAGGCGCTGTGCGGCTGGGTGACGTAGCTGTCGCCGTACTCGTCGTCGTTGACGGTCAGCGGGAACACGCGGTCGTCGCAACGCAGCGCGAGCCAGTGGGTGCGCACGTTCGCGATCATGGTCGCGACACCGGCACCGGCGATGCCTTCGAGGTATGCGCGTTCCGCCGCGCGACCGGCGGGCCATGCATCGGCGGGCAGATCGTGCGAAGCCTGCGGATCGAACACCCGCAGGGTCACGTCAGCGGTTCCCCGTTCCATTCGATGTCGGCGGTCGATCCGCGGGTCGCGCCGCCGCGCAGCGCGTAGCCCAGCGTGTCGACCAGCGCGCCGATCGCGGGCAGGCGATCGCCGGGGCGGGTCAACGCGTCGCGACCGCGCCGCAGATCCTGCGCGAACGCACGCAGGCGCCGCTCGCGCAGGGCCTGCGGCAGACCGAACAGCCACATCGCCGGCGCGAGATGACGCAGGCGCGCCGGCGCATGCACCGGCGGTCCGCGACCGAGCAGCGCATCGGCGAGCGCCGGATCGCCATCGAACAGGTGCACGCCGCTGACCGCACGTGGATTGCATTCGATCGGCACCGCCGCGCCATCGGGCGTGAGCACGATGTCGAAACTCAGTTGGCCGCTCATGCCGGTGGCGGCGGCGATCGTCTCGGCGATCCGCAGCGCCGGCGGACTGTCGATGGTCTCGAAGGCATAGGCCGCCGCGTGACCGAGGCGCCAGCGCGGTCGATACGCGGCGCTGGCGACGATGCGCCCCGCGCGGGCCGCGGTCCACAGGCAGATCTCCTCGCCTTCGACGTGACGCTGCGCCGCCCAGCGCCGATCGGGCGTGGCGTCGATGCGACGGAGGGTGAAGGTCGACGGCCGGATCAGCGTGGACGTGCCGAACCGCGAGAACTCCGGCTTGAACACCAGCGCGTCCGCCGGCAGCGGCAGCGCGGCGCAGTCGTCGCGATCCGCGATCGCCCAGGTCTGCGGCGCGGCGATGCCAAGCGCATGCGCGAACGCCGGGAAGTCGATCTTGGAATGCAGGGCGCGCAACAACGCCGGCGGTGGCGCGAACACGCAGTCGGCGAAACCGCAGGCCGCGGCGGCCGCGGCGACGTGGAAGACTTCCTCGCAGGTCGGCACGATCAACGCCGGACGCTGCGTCGCGATCAGCGTCTGCCACGCGGCGCGATAGGCGGCGGCCCCGTCGCGCGGCGCCGGCAGGCGCAGACAGCGGCCGCGACCGACCCGCGACCAGCGCGCGCCGCGGGCGGCGACCGAATCGGCCAACCGCACGGCGTCCCCGGCGGCGGCGAACGCCCGCGCCAGATCCACCGCGACGGGCGCGCGCGCACCGGTGATGACGATCGGCATTGGCATCGAGAACGGTGAACCATGCTCGGCGTTCGGGGATCGTCATGATACGTGTCTGTCGTGCCGCACGCGCCCTTGAAGCGTGCCCTTGAAGCGCGCCTGCCGGCCGCGCCTGCAAAGCGGACCTTCGATTCAGGCCCGGGCCGCCACCGCGGCGCCGGCATGCGAGACCGGCATGTACTTGCGGTTGAGCCAGATGCCGACGAAGACCGACAGGCTCAGCGGCAGGAACCAGGCGATCAGGTGGTACCACGACGGCGGATCGATGCCGACCGCGCGGATGATCCGGTCCAGGCCGATCGCCAGGAACGCGATGTGGGTGGCCACGCCGCAACCGATCATCGCGCTGAAGTGCTCCTTGAGCCACCAGCGCGCCGACAGCAGCGGTTTCGCACGGCGCATCAGCATCTGCACGCCGGTGATCGCGCCGACCGCGCTGAAGCCCATCAGCAACATCTGCGACATCGCCAGGCCGATCGCGAACACCACCGCCGACGCCAGCAGGTTCAGCAGCGCGACGACGAGATAGGCGCGGTCGCGGAACGCCGACTGGTCGCGCTTGCGCTTCACCGCACGCCAGCCCAGCCACATCCCGGTCGCGGTGATCACCACCAGATAGACGAGGAAGGTCGCGATGCCGGGCTTGCCGCGTCCGGCGATGATCGCCGCCATCGGCAGCGCGGTGACGACGATGCCGATCATCGCGAGCATGTAGGTCCTGCCCACCCGCAGATGCAACGGCGATCCCTTCTTCGCGAAGGCCGCGAACCAGAACGTGACCAGTGCGACGAGGCCGCAGAGGCCGTGGGCGAGCAACAGGGACTGGTAGGCGGTTTCCATGGCATCACTCCGGGAAGAGGAACACAGTCTCCAGCGTGCGGGGCTTCGGACCCACCTGCCCGAGGTCACCCGCCGGGGGTGAGAAAAGTCACCTCCTGCGCATCGCGCCTTCCCCGCGCCCCGCGCGGCTGCCATGCTGCCGCCATGCCGAACCCCCGCCCCGATCCCGTCGACCCGCACGTTCCGGCCTGCCTGCAGCCGCACGAGGGCACGCTGCTGCAGCGCATGTTCCAGCCGCTGAACATCGCCGCGTACGTGACGTGGCTGGTGGTCACCCTGGCGGTGCTCGAACCGGAGGCGCTGCGCGCCGGCGATCCGACGGAATGGGCCGGACTGGCCTTCCTGCTCGCCTTTCTCGGCTGTTTCGTCGCCTGCGCCAGCGCCCCCGGCCACGAACCCACGCGACCGATCATCGTCCTGGGCTGCGTGCAGGGCCTGCTGGTGCTGGCGGCCGAAGGGTACCTGCGCGGCGGACAGACCACGGTGCTGCTGATCATCGTCGCGGTGCAGATCGTCTCGACCCTGCCGCAGCGGTTCGCCATCGCCTATCTCGTCGCGATCAATGCCGCCGTCGCCTGGATCTGGGTCGGAGGCGGGGCTTCGCCGAGCACCGTGGCGCTCTCGCTCACCTCGATCGTCGGCTTCCAGGTCTTCGCCGCGCTCACCGGCCATTACGCCATCAGCCGCGAACGCGCCCGCGAACATCTGGCCCGGGTCAACGCCGAACTGCTGGCGACGCGCCGTCTGCTGGAAGAATCCGCGCGCACGGGCGAACGCCTGAAACTGTCGCGCGAACTCCACGATGTCGCTGGCCACAGCCTGACCGCGCTCAAGCTCAACCTCGCCCGGCTCGCGCGCGATCCGGCGCTGGCGGAACGCGAGGAACTGCGCGTGTCCGCGATGCTCGCGGACGAACTGCTCGGCCAGATCCGCCAGGTCGTGTCCACGCTGCGCGTGCACGATGGCCTCGATCTGCGCGCCGCACTCGAAGCGCTGGCACTTCCGGTGCCGGGGACGCGGATCGAGATCGACGTGGAAGCGGGCCTGCGCGTCGACGATGTCGATCATGCCGAAGCGGTGCTGCGCAGTACCCAGGAAGCGATCACCAATGCGCTGCGCCACGGTCGCGCCACGCGCATCGACGTGCATCTGTGCCGCCGCGACGGCGCGCTCGAACTCACCATCGACAACGACGGCACCGCACCGGCGCGGGTCGCGCCCGGCCACGGCCTCACCGGCATGCGCGAACGGCTGGCGGCGATCGGCGGCACGCTCGCGCTGGAACCGACGCCGCCGCGCGGACTGCGCGTGCATGCCCGCATCCCCGTCGACACCGCGAAGGAGACCGGCGCATGAACCACGACGCGCGCGCCATCCGCATCGCACTGTGCGACGACCAGGCGCTGGTCCTGCGCGGACTGTCGAGCCTGCTCGCCGATCTGGGGTTCGCGATCGCGCTGGAATGCAGCGACGCCGAGCGCCTGCTCGCGGCGTTGCCGCAGCGCCCGGTGGATCTGATCGTCAGCGACATCCGCATGCCCGGGCTCGGTGGCATCGGCCTGATCCGGAGCCTGCGCGAACGCGGCGATGCCACACCGGTGATCCTGCTCACCACCTTCGACGATCCCGACCTGATGATGCGCGCGGTCGACGCCGGCGCGCAGGGCTTCCTGCTCAAGGATGCCTCACCGGAAGACCTCGGCACGGCGATCCGGCGCGTGGCGGCCGGCGAAACGCTGCTGCAGCCGGTCAGCCTGGGGCCGGTGCGCGCGGCCTGGCCCGCCGAGGCCGGCGATGCCGACGTGCGCCTGACCGAGCGCGAACGCTCGATCCTGCGTCTCGTCGCCGGCGGTTATTCCAACAAGGAAATCGGCCGCAGCCTGCATCTGTCCGAAGGCACGGTGAAGAACTACATCTCCGAATTGCTGCTGAAGCTGGACTGCCGGGACCGCACCCATGCGGTGCTGAAGGCGATCACCCAACGGCTGTTGTAGCCGCGGACGGGCGGCATGCGATCTGCCGGCCCGGCACGTCGACGCATGCCGCGTTCTACATCGACACGCGCCACCACGCATGCGCCGCATAGGCGGCCCCCAGCACGAACAACCCGCCGAACACGGTCTTGTTGTGCCGCGCCAGCCACAGCGGCAGATAGATGTCGAAATTGTCCCGGCGTTCGTCCGTGTAGCGCGCAGCCACACCGGTCAACGGACAGCGCCAGCGATTGAGCAGCAACACCAGCACTTCGACCATCACCATCAACGCCGCGCCGGTCGCGATCGCGAACGCCCCGCGATGCGCCGCGATCGGCACCGCAAGAATGCAGGCCACGAAAAACGCCCAGACCAGCGTGTGGAGGAACTTGATCGCGACGAGGGCGGAGGCCGGCGGCATGCGCGATCGCGTCACTTCGCCTCGTGCATGCACTCGATGAACCGCCCGTCCATCTGCCGGTCCATGTGCCGCAGGAAGATGCCGATCGCGACCCCCTCGAAGAACGGACTGTCGCGCTCCTCTGCGGAACGCTTCGCCGCATCGATCTCGATCTCCGCATTGGCCTGTTCGGCGGCGGTGCGGGTGGCGGTTTCGCACTGGGCCTGATCGCGTTTGAGACAGCGCAGATACGGTTTGATCGCGCAACCCGCGATCGGTCCGCTCGGATCGATGAGGTAGGACTTCTCGTCTTCGGCCGGCGCGGGCGTTTCCGTCCGCGCCGATGCTTCAGGCTGCACCGGTGTGTCGGCCAGCACAGGCTGATGAGGCGCGGGCGGATCATTCGGTACGGTCTGCGCGAAGGCGGTCGCCGCCACCAGGCAGCCGGCGAACGCCGGCACGATGCATCGGAATGTCATGGAAGTGCGGGCCTCGTCCTGATCGGGGCAAGGCTAGCGTCGGCCCGGACGGATTGCCAGCGCGGGCCAGCGTCGACCGATCAGGGCGCCATCGACGGCGATGCTTCGGGCGGCGGTGGCCCATCCTGCGCCGGCGGCGCGGGCACCGCGACCTCGACCGGACGCAGCAATGCCCTGAGCGCCGGTTCGGGCTTCGCATCCTTCGGGAAATGGATGTGCCCCATGCCCGCCATGATGATCGCGTTGACGATTCCGGCCCCGAGCGCCGACCCGACGCCGGACACGACCGGCGATGCGTTCGGCACGGCCGCGCTGGCGGCCGGCTGCAACATCTGCGCGTCCGCCGACGGGACCGGGCCATCCGGCTCGCGATAGAAATAGATCCGCGCCCCGGCATCCGAGAGCACGATGCCGCCATTGCGGCGCATCACGATCGGCGGCTGCGACCCGCCGAAATCGAGCCGGATCTCGACGCATTTGTCCGGACCGCGCAGGAACACACCGTCCTTGCCCTTGTACTCGGCGGTGTAGAGGCCCGCCGGCACCGTGTAGCGCGTCGGCGTGCGCCGCACCTCGACCGTATAGCTCCAGGCGGTGTCGATGGCCCACTGCGCCGGCGCTTCGACCCGTTCGAGCCGCTTCGGATCGATGCTGCCGGCCGCGACCGTCATGGACGCCACCATCAGGGCCACCAGCATCACCAGACGCCCCCGGACCCTGCCGTGCCGGAGGGAAATCACGGCCCGAACTTCACTTCGGCAGCGGGCACGATCAGCACGCCGATGAACCCCATGCCCTGTGCGATGTACTTGCCCGGCGCGAGCGCACGCAGGATCACCCGTTCCTCGGTGCGCAGGACGTGGTCGTACTTCACCATCGCGGCGAAGCGTGGCGACAGCGCTTCGATCTTCGCGCGCTGTTTCGAGAATCCGGAGAGTTGGCCGGCGACATCGGCGGCCATGACGTCGAGTGCGGTCGCATACGCCCCCTGCAATCCCCCTTCCAGACCGCGGAGCGGATCGCCGGCGAGCCCCTGCGTGGCGTCGGCGAGCGGCACGCGCGCCGGCATCAGCGCGCTGTAGCGACCGCGCCATTCACCGATCGACACATCCACGATCGCCCAGAAGATCAGGCGCTCGTTCGCATCGCGGGTGACGAACAGGCTCGGCACGAGTTCCGCCTCGACCGTAGTGCCCTCGACCGCGACACCCTCGCCGGCAGGCCGCGCCGCCAGCGCCCGGCCCAGCAGATCGTCCGGAGTGAACGGCAATTTTCCGCGCAGCGCCGCGGATTCGCGCTCGTTGGCGTTCTGGATCGCCTTCGCGTTCGCGGCCACGCCGAACGGACCGAGCAGCAGACCGGTGGCGACACCGCCACCACCGAAGTCCTGACGGTAGGAAATGCGACGTTCGTCGTCGAGATACAGCGGATTGGCGACGGCGGCCAGACCGCGTTTCGGTGTCTCGCCCGCCGCCGCATCGGCCGGCACGGGCGGCGCCACCTTGAACGTCGGCGCGCCAGCGATCGCGGGCACGGGCGGCATCGCATAGTCCAGCTTGCGGGCCCCGGCATCGCCGATCGACACCAGGGCAAGAGGAAACGCCATCGTCAGGGCGAAGCGCCGCAGGACATTGCGCATGTATTCGGAATCCAGTCGCTCGGAAGTCGCGCATTTTGGCATGCACGAGCGCGCGGCGGGCATCTGCGGGCTTCGGGCGCCCGCGATGGCGCCGACCGGTCTATTCGATCCAGTACACCGACCACAGCGGAATCGACATCAGCGAGTCCTCGACAAGGCCGGGGCACGCGCCGTCGCCATCCCCGTCGAGCCCGCCGCGGGGCTTGCACAGCGCGATACCCAGGGGGCCATAGAGCGTGGTGTAGCCGTCTTCCATGTCGTCCATGACCAGATAGGCATCACCGGCCGGATGCGGGACCCGCACGACGCTGCGCGGAATCGAATCGCCGAGGATCACGACCCGCACCGCCATCGACGCGAGAAAGACCGGCGATGCGTAGAACACCTGGACGAGCAGACAGGCGATGGCGACGCGGAACAGCCATCGTCTCGACGCACCGGGCTTCGGAATGGCGGTGGAAACGGACATCTGCGAGTCCCGGTATCGGAGGGCGGCGTTACCGGACGATAACAGCCCGTATCGCGATGACGAGATCGCCCCGCACGCAGCCGATGTCACGCCTGTCACGCCCCCCGGAATGCCTCCGACGACGCCCGGCCGGGCGCACGCGCCACACACGGACGAACCCGGGCACCGCGATGCGGTGCCCGGGGCCCATGGGAAGGGCGGGAGAACGTTCGAAGGACGGATTACTGCGGGCAGAACTGCTGCACTTCGTAGTACTGCAGCTCGGACGCCACCACGCTCCAGCCGAGGCCCTGCACCAGGCCATTGGCGTCGACGTACGAGGCGTTGATGCCGACGCCCGGATACTGGCCGACGGAGACCGTGCCGTAGAGGCTCTTGGCGCCGGTCTGGGCGTTGTACGCGTTGACCGCGGTCGGGAACCGCGAGTTGGACGGCGAATTGCTGACGAGCTTGCTCAGCGCGCTGACATCGAGATCGAACACGAACTGGATGTTGTTGGTCCAGTAGACGTTGACCGCCGTCGGGTAGTACGTCGGCTTGGAGCTCCAGTAGTGATTGATCACGCGCTGCTGGCACAGCACGGGATCGGGCGTGGCGGTCAGGGCGTTGACGCGCCCGAGCGACTGCCAGCCAGCGGCGGAAGCGGAACCGGAGAACAGCAACGCCGCGAGCACGGCGAGGCACATACGCTTCATGAAAGCTCCTTTTCTGAGGGGATCACCGCACCGGCGGCACGTCCGCCGGGCGAAGCACAGTCTGCGCCGGGGGCGTCTCATCGTTGGAGATTGAAGACCTGCGATGTCGCTGTCCGACGACGGACGGCACGCGCGCTGCGGTGCCGTCATCGGGCAGGTTCAAACCCGGCATGCGCGTGTTCTAGCGCCCCATCCGGGCGACGGCGGCGTCCAGTTCGGATTGCGTGAACGCGATGCGCGTCTGCGCCCCGGCGTCGTCCACGATCTTCTTCGCGACGAGCGCCGTCACGGGCGCGAGGATCGAGAAATGCGTGGCGCCATCGACCGCCCACAGCTTCACCTGCGGATTGCGGTTGTCCTTCGCGAGCGCCTTCAGATCCTCGGTGTTTCCCTGTACGCGACCTTCGAACACGAAGACCGGACTGCGGATCGAGGACAGCCAGTAGCCCGGCGAACGCACGCGGGCCTGCATCTCGTCGGTGATCGGCGCCTGCAGGAGGTCGCCATAGACGCGGATGTCGTACACCGGACCGAACGAAAAGACGCCTCGGAAACGATCCGAGAGCTCCGCCGCCAGCAGCACGGTGGTGCCGCCCGTGCTGTGCCCGCCGAGATAGATCCTGTCCGGATCGACATGGGGCTGCTTCGCGAGATACTCGGCGGCGGCGAGGATGTCGTCGATCTCGCCGTAGAAGTATTCCCGATATCCGGGATTGTCGTTGCCGCCGCGGGTCGAGGGATACATGGTCACGATGCCGGCATCGCGGAACGCGGCCGCGGTCTGATCGTTGTCCGGATCCGCAGGCAGCCAGAACCCGTCGATCGTGTTCGAATCCCCGCCGCTGATCCACAGGATCGCCGGATGCCGCACGCCATCCGCCGGCGGCGGCGTGATGTACGCGGCCATCTCGCCCGCGGGCGCCGGATAGGTCATGCGCCGGAGCACCTGCTCGGGCGGCGCCGGCGGCGGCATGCCCGCGCGCGTCTCGACCGCGATCCGCATGGGATGCGCCGCGCGCGCCTGCGCCAGCGACTGCGACGCGGGCGCTTCGGCCATCGAACAGGAGGCCGCCCAGAACGCGATCAACACCAGCCAGGCCCTTCGCATCGTCATCCCCTCGTGCCGGTCGATCGCCCGGAAACGCCACAACCTAGGCGCGCGCTCCACGCGCGTCAAGCGCCACCGCGCCGGAACCCGCACGCCGCGCCGCCAGCCCGCATGCCCCGAAACCGATGGAACAAGCGAACGTCGACGAAGGACTCTGGCGTCGTTTTTACGGAGCGCGTTTCATCGGCTTGCATTGACTCGGGACCTTGAACCCCGTCCACCGCATCCGCCGGACCTCGAACCCTTCGGCACTCCGCTCGTCCAGCGGTTTGACGTCCGCCGCGCAGATCTTTTCCATTCCGCCCGTATCCAGCCGATAGCGTCCGTCCGCCACGGGATTGACCGAAAGAATGACCCAGCAGGCGCCCGAAAATTTGCTGATCCAGACGAACTGCAATGCGGAACGTTTGTTGGCTTCCAGCACGAAGGTCCTGTCCGCACGCCTGACCGGATCCAACTCCGGAGGAATGGTCATGTAGCCACCGCATTTCTCGCCATCCGGCATGAACATGAAATCGGTCACCGATGTGTTCTCGAAAGAGAGCGTGGCATTGCCCTCCCGCGGCAGCACGGGATACGGCGGCGGCGCCTTGCCGAAGCCGACGAGGAAGCAGCAGAGCAGAACGAGCGGCAGGGTTCTCATGGGGAACGCACTCATCGACGGAAGGGCGACTTGATCGCAGGGCCGGCGCACAACTCGCGCGCCCGGCACGATTGTCGCATGACCCCACGTGCATCGCGGCGTGGCTGCCGTGGACATGCACCTTCCCCCATCGTCGGAACGATCATGACGACTTGCGGGGCGGGACGGCGAACGTCCCGGCCCCGGCGGCGTATCCTGTTCATGGATCGTCGTCGCCCACTGGGCGCCGATGCTCGCGCAGTGCGACGACGCACCGCGCCCCCCCCGATTCCGGGCGCCCCGCCCAACACGGTTTGCGTCGGGTGGCGGTGAGCGCAGCGAACCCCACCATGAACGACCGACTCCGCCGAATGCCACCGCATCCGATCCGTTGTGATGGTGGGGTTCGCTGCGCTCACCGCCACCCTACGCGCTACTCTGCCCCCTGTTTCACTCGCCGGGTCACTGCCTTCTTTCCTCCAACGTCAAGAGAGACATCAACTCGGGACTGACCTCCGTGTTGAAAATGCGAATACGGCCGGCTTCAAGCTTCGACAGCTGGGAAATGACGATCCCGCCACCCTGCTTATCGATCGCATCCGAGCTGTCGCGAATGTAGACCCACAACCTCGGCGTCGACCCATCCTTGGCGATGGCGATCCCGCCCCGATCCTTGAAAGGGAGCACGCATTCCCCTTCACCGACGTAGTAGATGTAACTCCGGTCTTCGAAAATCGCGACATTGAACCGCCCCGGGATTCCTGGAGGCTCCAACTCTTGAGAGGATGGAGTCATGAGCAAGCCAGTGAAGTATTCCCCGGAAGTGCGGGAGCGCGCGGTGCGGATGGTGCTGGAACACCAGGACACGCA
>JAYRTK010000080.1:0-12275 GCA_041919595.1 Lysobacteraceae bacterium | reverse complement strand
ACCGCTGCGGATGCTGCGCAACCGCGACGACTACCTGCTCGTACTCTTCCACGGCCCGACCGCCGCGTTCAAGGACTACGCCGCGCGTTTCCTGGCCGAATGCCTCGCCGCGCTGCGCACGCCCGATGCGCCGACAACAACCATCCTGGTCGCCACGTCGGGCGACACCGGCGCCGCGGTGGCGGGCGCGTTCCACCGCCGCCCGGGATTCGAGGTGGTGATCCTGTATCCCGACGGCCGGGTCTCGCCGCGCCAGGCGCATGGCCTCGAATGCTGGGGCGACAACGTCCGCACGTTCCGGGTCGACGGCACCTTCGACGACTGCCAGCGCATGGCCAAGGCGGCGCTGTCCGACCGCGATCTGCGCGAACGCATGGCGCTGACCTCGGCCAACAGCATCAGCCTCGGGCGGCTGCTGCCGCAATTGGCCTACTACGCCCACACCGCGCGGAATTTCTTCGCGCAGCATGTCGAAGCGTTGAACCTGATCGTGCCCACCGGCAATCTGGGCAACGCGGCCGCCGCGCTGTTGGCGAAACGCATGGGCTTCCCGATCGGCGAACTCGTGCTGGCGACCAACGCCAACGATGTGCTGCCGCGCTTCTTCTCTGGCGCCGACTACGCGCCAACGGCGACGAAGGCCACGCTCGCCAATGCGATGGATGTCGGTGCGCCCAGCAATTTCGAACGTCTGCGCCACTGGTTCGCCGACGACGACAGCCTGCGCCATGCCCTGCGCGCCCGCGCCGTGGTCGATGCGACCATCCGCACGACGATTGCAGGCGCGCCGAAACGCCACGGCATCGTGCCCTGCCCGCATACCGCCTGCGGCCTGAAACTGCTCGAAGACCTCCGCGCCGCAGGCGATGCGCGGCCGTGGGCCGTCGTCGCCACGGCGCACCCGGCCAAGTTCGACAGCATCGTCGAACCGCTGGTGGGGCATGCGGTCGATGTCCCGCCCGCCCTGGCCGACTGCCTCGCGCGGCCGGCGCATGGCGAAGCGCTGGCGGCGGACGACGCGGCGCTGCGCGAAAGGCTGTTGGCCCGATAGCGCGCGGCCGTCAAGGCGGCAGCGCAGCCCGGAGGCCGCCCGCCGCACGAACGTCGACGGCAGGATCGCAACCCGGGCCGCCCGCGGTGGGAGGGGGAGGAAGCCGCAAGGCGGCCCGGATGCGAAAACGATGCGCGGCGAGATCAGTGCGCGGCCACCGCGCGCGCTTCTTCGGCGCGCACGCGGAACCACGCGGCGTACAGCGCCGGCAGGAACAGCAGGGTCAGCGCGGTCGCGACGATCAGGCCGCCCATGATCGCCACCGCCATCGGCCCGAAGAACACGCTGCGCGACAGCGGTACCATCGCGAGGATCGCGGCCAGCGCGGTCAGCACGATCGGGCGGAAACGACGCACGGTCGACTCGACGATCGCGGTCCAGCGGTCGTGGCCGCTGGCGATGTCCTGTTCGATCTGGTCGACCAGGATCACCGAGTTGCGCATGATCATGCCGGCAAGCGCGATCGTGCCCAGCAGCGCCACGAAACCGAACGGTACACGGAACACCAGCAGGAACAGGGTCACGCCGATCAGGCCGAGCGGCGCGGTCGATAGCACCAGGAACACGCGCGACAGACTGCGCAGCTGCAGCATCAGCAGCGTGATCACCACGAACAGGAACAGCGGCATGCCGGCGCGGATCGAATTCTGGCCGCGCTCCGATTTCTCGACCGAACCACCGATGCTGATCAGATATCCCGGCGGCAGCGCGGCGCGGATGTCGTCGAGGGTCGGATCGATCTGCGCCATCACCGTCGCCGGGGTCGGGCCGTTGACGATGTCGGCACGCACGGTGACCGAGGGCAGACGGTTGCGATGCCAGATCACACCGTCCTCGAAGGTCGATTCGAGATGGGCGATCTGCATCACCGGCACGCTCTTGCCGCTGTCGGTGGGCACCGCGAGGCTGCCGAGCAGTTCCAGTCGCGCGCGCTCGTCCTCGGGGCCGCGCAGCAGGATCTCGATCAGTTCGTTGTCCTCGCGATAGGTGCTGACCCGCAGGCCCGACAACGCACTCGACAGGAAGGACGCGACCTGCTGCGTGCTCACGCCGAGCGCGCGGGCACGATCCTGGTCGATCACCAGACGCACCACCTTGCTCGGCTCGTCCCAGTTGAGATTGACGTTGATCGCGTCCGGATTCGCGCGCACCTTTTCCATCACCCGGTAGGCGATCTCGCGCACGCGTTCGACATGCTCGCCGGAGACGCGGAACTGCACCGGATAGCCGACCGGCGGGCCATTCTCCAGACGGGTCACGCGCAGTTGCAGCTCCGGAAAACGCGGGCGCACCTCGCTCATCAGCCAGTCGCGCAGACGCTCGCGCGACGCGATGTCCTTCGCACGGACCACGAACTGGGTGAAGTTGGTCGCCGGCAACTGCTGATCCAGCGGCAGATAGAAGCGCGGCGAGCCGGTGCCGACATAGGCGACGTAGTTCTCGACCTCGGCGCGCTTCGCCAGCAATGCTTCCAGGCGTTTCGCGGCGGCCTCGGTGGCCTTGAGCGAGCTGCCTTCGGCCAGTTCGACGTCCACCATCAGCTCCAGCCGGGTCGAATCCGGGAAGAACTGCTGCGGCACGAAACGGAACAACAGGATCGAGGCGACGAAGGCGGCGATGGTCGCGCCGATCACCAGCCAGCGTCGGCGGATGCACCAGCGCACCAGCCCGCGGAAGCGCTGGTAGAACGCGCTGTGGTACGGGTCATGGGCATGCGCGCCCGCGACCGCGATCGGCGCCGGGCCGAGCACGCCGGCGTACTGCGGCCAACGGTCGGCCAGTCGCTCGCGGAAGGCACGGATGCGGCCTTCGAGCGAGCGGGGTTTCGGCAGCGCATGCGGCTCGGGCAGCATCTTGTCGCCGAGATACGGGATGAACAGCACCGCCGCGACCCACGACACCAGCAGCGCCAGAGTCACCACCTGGAACAGCGAGCGGGTGTATTCGCCGGTACTGGAAGCCGCGGTCGCGATCGGCAGGAAACCGGCCGCGGTCACCAGGGTCCCGGTGAGCATCGGGAACGCGGTCGTCTCGTAGGCGAACGCGGCCGCGCGCAGCCGCGAGAACCCCTGCTCCATCTTGATCGCCATCATCTCGACCGCGATGATCGCGTCGTCGACCAGCAGGCCGAGCGCCAGCACCAGCGCGCCGAGCGAAATCTTGTGCAGGCCGATGCCGAAGTACTGCATCAGCGCGAAGGTCATCGCCAGCACCAGCGGGATGCTGACCGCCACGACCAGGCCGGTGCGCAGGCCCAGCGAGAAGAAACTCACCAGCAGCACGATGATCACGGCTTCGGCGAGCACGCGGATGAATTCGCCGACCGATGCGCGCACCGCCGCGGGCTGATCGGCGACGCGATGCAGCTCCATGCCGACCGGCAGCGTCGGCCGCAGGCGTTCGGTCGCCGCTTCCAGGGCCTTGCCCAGGCGCAGGATGTCTCCGCCGCGTTTCATCGACACGCCGATGCCGACGGCGTCCTGGCCCATGTAGCGCATGCGCGGCGCGGCCGGATCGGCATAGCCGCGCACGATCTCGGCGATGTCGCCCAGGCGCACGGTGCGGTCGCCCGCGCGGATCGGGAACCGGCGGATCTCTTCCACCGAACGGAATGCGCCGGAGACCCGGAGTTGCACCCGGTCGGTCGGCGTCTCGAAGAAACCGGCGGCGGTCACCGCGTTCTGCTCGGCCAGCGCCTGCTGCACCACCGGCAGCGGAATACCCAGCGTGGCCAGCTTGGTGTTCGACAGCTCGATCCAGATCTTTTCGTCCTGCAGCCCGATCAGTTCGATCTTGGCCACGTCCGGCACCCGCTGCAGTTCGAGTTCCAGCCGTTCCGCGTAATCCTTCAGCAGAGCGTAATCGAACCCCTTGCCGGTGAGCGCGTAGATGTTGCCGTAGGTGTCGCCGAACTCATCGTTGAAGAACGGACCGACCGCGCCCTGCGGCAGGGTCGGCCGGATATCGCCGATCTTCTTGCGCACCTGGTACCAGAGCTCGGGCAGTTCGCGGCTGTGCATCGTATCGCGCGCGGTGAAGAACACCTGCGATTCGCCCGGCCGGGAATACGAGACGATTTCCTCGTAGTTCCCGGTTTCCATCAGGGTCTTCTCGATGCGATCGGTGATCTCGCGCGAGACTTCCTCCGCGGTCGCGCCGGGCCATGCGGTCCGCACGACCATCGCCTTGAAGGTGAAGGGCGGATCCTCGGACTGTCCCAGCCGGCTGTAGGACCAGACGCCGATGATCGCCAGCACCAGCATGGCGTAGACCACCAGCGGGCGATTGGCGAGCGCCCATTCGGAGATGTTGAATCGGCGCATGGTCAGGGCACTCCGGTCACTGCGCTTCGACGGGGCGATTGCTGCGATCCACCGGCAGCACCGCCTGGCCCTCGTGGAGGAGATGGCCGCCGGCCATCACCACCCAGTCGCTCGGCTGGAGTCCGGACAGCACCGCGGCGCCGTCGGCGGCATAGGGTCCGACCCGTACCGGCACGCGGCGCGCCTTGTGCGCCTTCGGATCCACCACCCAGACCACGGTGCCGCCCTTCGCGCCACGCTGCAGTGCCGACAGCGGCAGACGCATCGTCGCAGCGCCGTCGGCGGCGGCGATGTAGACGCGCGCACTCTGGCCGAGGTCGACCCGCTGCGAAGCGTCGCCATCGAGCGTGGCCCGCGCGGCGTAGGTGCGGGCCTGCGGATCGGCGGCAGGCGCGATTTCGCGGATCCGGCCGGGGAGCCGCTCGCCCGTGGCGTTCCACAATTCGATCGCCACCGGCTGACCGACACGGAACGTGCGCAGATCGGCTTCGGGCAGCGCGAACGCGACTTCACGGCCCCCGTCGGCGGCCAACCCGAACACCGGTTGCCCGGCGGCGAGCACCTGCCCGGCTTCCGCCTGACGCGTGGCGATGGCGCCGTCACGCGGCGCACGGAGCTGGCTGTATCCGGCCTGATTGCGCGACAGGTCCAACTGGGCGCGCGCGGCGCGGGCCTGGCCTTCCGCGGCGCGCAATGCCGCGGTCTGCTGATCGAGCGCCGAACGGCTGACCAGTTGGTCCTGGGCGAGGCTGGCGACACGGGCGTGATCGGCGCGGGCGCGGGCCAGTTGGGCCTCGGCGGCGGACAACTGGGCCTGCAGCGCCTCGACCTGCAGGCGCAGATCGCCGGGGTCGATCTCGGCCAGCAGATCGCCGGCACGGACACGATCACCGACATCGACCAGACGCCGGACGAGCTTGCCGCCGACCCGGAACGACAGCGCGGTTTCCTCGCGGGCGCGGATCTCGCCGGCGAATGCGACCAATCCCTCCACGGCGGGGCCATCGGCAGCGCCCGCGCGCATCACCAGCACCGGTCGCGGCGGCTGCGGGGGCGGGTCGCCGCGACCGCAGGCGGTGAGCGCCGCGCCGGCAAACGCGATGGCCGCCAACCGCAGCCCCGAACGCGGACTCGACGTCGAACCCGCTTTCGCGATCGATTTCCAGGCGGCCGATGTCCAGCCCGACTTCCAGCGCTTCGCCATGACCGCCTCGTGCGTTCCGGGGAACCCGGGATTAATGAACTTGCCAGTATCGTATAAATAACGTACCAGTTAGTCTAGTATTGTACCCATGATGATCCCGCATCCCCGATCCGACGCTCAGGACAGCCCGAAGCCGACCGGTCCCGGTCGTCCGAAGGACCTCGGCAAGCGCGCCGCGATCCTGAACGTGGCCAAGCGCCTGTTCGTCCAGCACGGCTTCGACGGGGTCAGCATGGATCAGATCGCCGCCGAGGCGGGCGTGTCCAAGCTGACGGTCTACAGCCACTTCGGGGACAAGGACTCGCTGTTCAGCGCCGCGGTCCGCGCCAAATGCGAGGAGCAGATGCCCGCGGCGCTTTTCCTGGAAGAACTCGAAGGCAGCCTGTACGAGCAGCTGACGATCATCGCCCGCGCGTTCTTCGCCCTGGTGACCAGCGACGAAGCGATCGCGATGCACCGGATGATGACGATGCCGGGCACCGGCGACTCGCATGTGCGTGAACTGTTCTGGCAGGCCGGCCCACAGCAGACCAAAGATTTCTTCGGCGAATTCCTGCGCACCCGCATCGCGCGCGGCGAACTGGACCTGCCCGAGGTCGATCGTGCGACGTCGCAGTTCTTCTGCCTGCTCAAGGGCGACATCCACACGCAGATGATGTGCGGCCTGTGCTGCACGCCGTCGCCGGACGAGGTCGAACGGCATATCCAGGGCACCGTCGATCTGTTCCTGCGCGCCTACGGCACCGGAGGCGGCGCAGCGGCGTCGGCGCGACCGTGATCGGCGTCACCGCGACCCTTCGCCCTGCACCGCGGGGCGCCACGATGTCGATCGCGGCATCCTCGGCCGCGGTGCCTTCGGTCGTGGTGACTTCCGGCACTCAGCCGGAAACCGGGCTTGCGGCGATCCTGCGCCTGCGACGCGGCGTGCCTGCCGGTACACTTGACGCCCTCCGACCCCAGCTTCGATGACGCGCCCGCCGCGAGAGATACCGAGATGACGATCGATTACGCCAAAGCCCGCGAAACCATGGTCGAACAGCAGGTTCGCCCGTGGGATGTCTTCCAGCCCCGCGTCCTCGAGACCCTGGCGCGCCTGCCGCGCGAGCGTTTCGTCGTCGAGGCGCATCGTGCGCTCGCCTACGCCGATCTGGCGCTGCCCATCGGGCACGGCGAGACAATGATGAAACCGGTGCTGGAAGGCCGCACCCTGCAGGCGCTGTCGGTCACCGCCGGCGAAGACGTGCTCGAGATCGGCGCCGGCAGCGGCTATCTCTCGGCCTGCCTGGGCAGTCTCGCGCGCGACGTGGTTTCGCTGGAACTGCACGCCGACCTCGCCGAAGCCGCACGCCAACGACTGCAGGCACAGGGCATCGGCAACGTCCGCATCGACCATGCCGACGCCTTCGGCTGGGACAGCGAACGCCGGTTCGACGCGATCTGCGTCGGCGGCGCGGTCGCCACGGTTCCGTCACGTTTCCTGCAGTGGCTCCGTCCCGGTGGTCGGATGTTCATCGTCCATGGCCGCGCCCCCGCGATGGAGGCCGCCCTGGTCCGTCACGCCGACAACGCCGCGGGTTACGCGGTCGAGTCGCTGTTCGAGACCGAGCTGCCGTATCTCGCCGGTGGCGCGCCCGTCCCCCAATTCCAGCTGTAACCGCCGGTTCGCCGCGCGGATCGATCACACAAAGGATGCCCATGACTCGCCGCCCCCTCGCTCTCGCCCTCGCCCTGTTGGCGCTGCCGCTCGGCGCGCAGGCCGAAGATCTGCTGCAGTCCTACGAACTGGCGCGCAGCAGCGACCCGCAGCTCTCCGCAGCGGAAGCGAACCGACTGATCTCGCGCGAAGGCGCGGTCCAGGCGCGTGCCGCGCTGCTGCCGCAGGTCAACGGCACCGGGTCCTACACCCGCTCCAACAGCGACGATGAGTCCTCGACCGCCGGCACCGACACATCCTCCGACTCGACGGTCCGCGATCTCGGTCTGCGCCTCAACCAGATGGTCTACGACCATTCCGCGATCAACCGCGCACGCAGCCAGGGCGCGCTGGCCTCCGCCGGCGACTACCAGCTCGAATCGGCCGGCGACGCGCTGATCACCCGTACCTCGAAGGCCTACTTCGACGTCCTGATCGCGATGGAAACGCTGGCCGCCGCGGAAGCCCAGGAAGCGGCGCTGAAGAAGCAGTTCGATTTCGCCGACAAACGCCTCGAAGTCGGTCTTGCGCCGATCACCGACGTGCATGAAGCGCGCGCCCAGTACGACCGCGCCCGCGCCAACACCATCGTCACCGCGAATGCGCTCGAGGACGCCTACCGCGCCCTGGAGGAGATCACCGGTCGCGACCTGCGTTCGCTCAAGGCGCTGCCGCAGGACTTCCAGCCCGAACTGCCCTCCTCGATGGACTCCGAAGGCTGGGTGCAGGCCGCGCTCGACAACAATCCGGGGCTGAAGGCGCAGGAATACCGGGTCAAGTCGGCCGAGGCCGGCATCGAGAGCGCGCGCGGCGGGCATTACCCGACGCTGTACTTCGGCGCCAATTACGGCCGCACCCGCACCGACGGCGACAGCACCAACAACATTCTCAGCACCACCGCCGACTTCGAGCGCGAAAGCGCCTCGCGCAGCCTAGGCCTGACCCTGTCGGTGCCGATCTTCGCCGGTGGCGGCACCCAGTCCGGCGTACGTCAGGCGATCGCCCAGCGCGATGCCGCCAACGACGAGTACGAACAGCAGAAGCGCGCGCTCGTACGCAACACCCGCAACGCCTATCGCACCCTGGTCGCCGGCGTGAGCGAGGTCGAAGCGCGCAAGGCGGCGGTCTTCTCCGCACGCAGCGCGTACGAAGCCTCGCAGATCGGCCTGGAAGTCGGTACGCGCACCGTGCTGGACGTCCTGAACAACCAGCAGACGCTGTTCAACGCCGAGCAGGAATACGCGCGCACCCGCTACAACTTCCTGCAGAACCGGCTGTTGCTGGAGCAGGCGGCGGGCACGCTCGACATCGATGATCTGCAGGACGTCAACCGCCTGCTGACGGTGGATGCGGCGGCCAAGAACGCGCCCTGAGCGAAACGTTCGCGCGGCGCCATTCTTCGCCGCATCGTCACTCCCGAGCCCCCGGCCCCGTCCGGGGGCTCGTCGTTTCGGGTGACGTCGCTTGGAAATCAGGCGCCGCGGCTGCGCCGGGAGGCGATGTCCGCGGCGATCAGCGTCATCGTCCGCTGCAGCGCGCCACGCCCCTGTTCGACCAACCGCCGGCCGGCGGCCGCCATGCGCGCCCGCTCGTCCGGCGCGTCGAGCAGCGCATCCAGGGCGGCGCCCACCGCGTCGGCATCGGCGCCGATCCGGACCGCGTCGGCCTGACGCAGTTGTTCGGCGATATCGCTGAAGTTGTGGAGATGCGGGCCGGTGACGATCGCCGCGCCCACCGCGGCCGGTTCGAGCAGATTGTGGCCGCCGACCGGCTGCAGGCTGCCGCCGACGAAGGCGACATCGGCACAGGCGTAGAACAGCATCAGTTCGCCGAGCGTGTCGATCACGAACACCGCGTCGTCGGTTTCCGGCAGCAGGGTCAACGTGCGCGTCGCCACCTGCAGGCCGGACTCGATCGCGAGCTGGGTGACCGGGCGGAACCGTTCCGGATGCCGCGGCGCCCAGAGCATCAGCAGATCCGGTCGCCGCGCGCGCAGGCGGCGGTCGATCGCCAGCACCAGCGCTTCCTCGTCGGGATGCGTGCTCGCGGCGATCCAGACCGGACGCCCCGGATTGCGGCCGCGCAGGATGCGCGCGAAATCGTCGACGCCGACATCGACGCGGGTATCGAACTTGAGATTGCCGAACACCGCGACCTGTTCGTCGCGCGCACCGAGCCGGACGAAACGCGCGGCATCGCCTTCGGACTGCGCCGCGACCCTGCGCAGGGTGCGCAACGCGCGTCCGATCAGCGGCCGCAGGACGCGGTAGCCGCGCAGCGAACGCTCGGAAAGACGGGCGTTGACCAGATACGCCGGAACGCCGTGATCGCGACAGGCGAACAGCAGGTTGGGCCACAACTCGGTCTCGACGATCAGCGCGACCTGCGGCCGGTAGTGACGCAGGAAACGGCCGACGGCGCCGGTGAGGTCGTAGGGCAGATAGACGTGGGCCACGCGTTCGCCCCACAGCGCCTTCACCCGCTCCGAACCGGTCGGCGTGATGGTGGTGACCAGCACCCGGCGTTGCGGCCGGTGACGCAGCAGCGCGTTGATCAGCGGCGCGGCCGCGTTCACCTCACCGACCGAGACCGCATGCACCCAGAGATGACCGTCGGCCTCGGCCACCGCCGCGGCGCCGTAGCGGGCGTAGCGCTCGTGCCAGCGGAGCAGATAGGCGCGCTGGCGGAAGCCGCGCCAGATCAGGTGATAGACGGTGACCGGCAGCAGCAGGTACAGCACGGCCGAGTACAGGCCGCGCAGGGTGTGTTCGACGAAGCGCTCGAAGGTGCCAGCCCGCATCGGCACAGGATACCGGGTCGCCGGCGCCGGCGGATGCGCGCTGCGCCCGTACAATGCGTGCATGCCGTTCGCCTTCGACGCCCCGCCTCCGCGCTCGCCCCGACACTGGCCGGTATGGCTGGGGATCGGCGCGCTGGCGCTGCTGGCGCGTCTGCCGTGGCCGCTGCAGCGCGCGCTCGGCCGCGCATTCGGCGCATTGCTGCGCTGGACGCTGCGCGATCGCCGCCGCGTCGCCGCGCGCAATCTCGAACTGTGCTTTCCCGCGCTGGATGCGTCCGCGCGCGGCGCGCTGCTGCGCCGGCATTTCGCCGCGCTGGGCACGGCCCTGTTCGAGTTCGGGCGCGCCTGGTGGGGGTCGGTCGATCCGCAGCGGCGCGGACTGATCGTCGAAGGCGTCGAACACATCGAAGCTGCACGCGCCGGCGGTCGCGGCGTCATCGTGGTCTCCGGCCATTTCACCACCCTGGAAATGTGCGCGCGGCTGGCCTGCGATCACGTCCCGCTCGCGGGCATGTACCGGCCCTATCCGCAACCGGCGATGGAATGGGCCGTGCTGCGCGGGCGTTCGCGCTACGCCGCCGGCATGTTCGCCAAGGATGACGTGCGCGGCGTGGTCAAGCATCTGCGTCGCGGCGGGTTGCTGTGGTACGCGCCCGACCAGGATCCGAGCCGCGGCGAGAGCGTGTACGTGCCGTTCTTCGATCAGCCGGCGAAGAGTCTGACCTCGACCCACCAGCTGGCGCGACTGTCGGGCGCGGCCGTGGTGATGTTCGAGCACGTGCGTCGCGACGACGGCGGCTACACCCTGCGTTTCTGGCCGGCGTTCACGGACTTCCCGTCGGAGGATCCGGGGGGCGCCCCCGCGCGGGTGATCGGCGCGATCGAGACGATGGCACGCACGGCGCCCGAGCAATACCTGTGGATCCATCGCCGCTTCAAGCGGCGCCCCGACGGCAGCCGCGTCTACGACTGAGTCGGCGACGGCGCAGGTTCCGACGGAGCAGCCGGCGGATCGCGACCGAGCAGGCTGCCGGCGTACAACGCCGCCAGCAGCAGGGTCGCACCGCCCCAGAACGTCGAATAGAACGCGAGGTGGGTGTTGAACGGGAAGACCGTCGCGACCAGCGCCAGCATCGCCGGATACGCCGCTTCGCGCGCCCCGGGATCGGCGTAACGCCAGGCGCGACGCGCCATCGCCACGCCGGCCAGCCACAGCAGCAGACCGATCGCGCCGGTCTCGCTGAGGATTTCGAGCAGGATCTGGTGCGCATGCAGGGCCGGCCCCAGCCCCCAGGCGGCGATCCGGTCCGGCGCCGGATCGCAGCCCGGAAACGCTTCACGGAAACCGCGCGGACCGACGCCGTTGATCGGATGCGCCTGCGCCATGCACAGCGCGGCGCTCCAGATCCGACCCCGCCCCGACAGCGCGCTGTCGACGCCGTTCCGGTCGGCGGTCAGGACATCGGCGGTGCGCTCGATCCGTTCGCGCACCTGCGGCGAAGCGAACGACAGCGCCACCAGCGCCAGCGCGCCGAAGACGAACACGCCGAGCAGCCGCCGGGGGCCGAGCAGACGCCACCCGGACACCGAGAGCACCAGTCCGTAGGTGATCCACGACGCACGCGAACCCGCAAGCAGGATCACCGCGCCGATCAGCGCCGCGGCAAGCAGCCAACCGGTCCGACCGAACCGCCGGCCGGCCGCGTGCAGCGCGAACGGCGACAGACTCGCCAGCACCACGCCCAGCTTCAGATTGCACGGCCCGAGCACGCCGCCCAGGCGATCGAGCAACAGATAGTCGTTGGCATCGCACAGGCGGTGGCCGCTGATCGCGAGCTTGGCCGCGTCCATGCCGGCGAACAGCGGACTGGTGCCGCTGGCGGCCTGGATCAGCGCGTCGAGCGTCCACACGCCGACGATCGCGCCCAGGCCGACGAAGGTGATCCGGCGACCGCGCGCATCGGCCACCGCCGCCGCGGCCAGCCACAGAAACGGCAGATAGCGCAGATCGGCGCCGACCTCGCGGAACGCGCGGACACGGTCGACCGCATCGATCGCCGCGAACAATTCCGGCAGCCAGTAGGCGAAGAACAGTACGCTGGTCAGGGCCCAGGCCTGCACGCTCAACAGCGCGCCACCGCCGCGGAACCGCACGAACAACAGGCGACCGATCGCGACCAGCGCCCCCAGCCCCAGCACCGCCT
>JAYRTK010000079.1:0-12336 GCA_041919595.1 Lysobacteraceae bacterium | reverse complement strand
GAAACCGAGTTGGCGCGAACCGCTGACGATCTGATCGCGGATCACGGCCGACAGCGGACGGCTGTCGTCGCCGGTGAGCGCGCGGACGTACGGCGCGGGGTCGTCGCCCTGCAGCATCGAGGCGATGCCGAGCAGTTCCTGCGGCGCCAGCACGCGCACGCCGACCAGGGACGACGTCGGCGGAGGCGTCGCGCCGCCGCGAAGGACCGACTGGCGCCAGGCGCGCAACTGCTGATGCACGGACTCGCGGTAGCGCAGCGGGCGCCCACCATCGGACAGCATGCCGCCCGACACCGGTTGCCCGCCCGCCATCGACTGCCCGCCGACATCGGGCTGGGCACCGGCCATGGACGGAGCGCCCGGGTGCCCCCAGGACTGCGCGGCCGGTTGGCCGTAACCGGGCTGATTGCCGGTGAAGCCGGCCTGCGGGCCGCGGGACTCGACCAGGCCGCCATCCGGCAGCCAACCGGCCGCCGGCGGCGCCTGCGGAGGAACCGCGGCCTGCGGCGGCAGCGGCATCTCGCGCGGCGCGAAACCGTTCTCGAGCGCCGCGTTGACCTTGCTGTACAACTCGTCGAGCGCCTTCGACAGGCGCTTTTCCAACTGCAGGAAGATCAGTCGGCGGAGTTCGGGGGTGAGATCGTCTTCGGAGAACAGCTTCACGAAAGCCTGCACCGGCACGTCCGGACGCAGCGGATTGGTCTCCGGCGCCTGGCGCGGCAGGCCGAGCGCGGTGGCCAGTCCGTCGAGCCGCTCATGCATCAGATGCAGCGGATGCATCAGCTGGTGTTCGAGCAGTTCGACGATCTGCTGACCGGCCAGATGGATTTCGAGCTGGGCCTCGGACATCAGGCTGAGGCTCTTGCCGCCGACCGCGCGCGGGCGCGGATTGCGCCAGACGTCGAACGCGGTTTCGAGCGCTTCGCGATAACGGTTGGCCAGCTCCAGCGCGCGCTGGTTCAGCAGCCGGATCGCCATGCGGTCGTCGTACAGGCCGCGATTGTCGTGGCTCGCGATGGCCGCGAGCCGGACCTGTTCCTCGATATCGCCCCAGAATCCGGCCAGCACGCCGGACAGCGCCGTGACCGCATCGCGGCGGACGGATTCGAAGACTTTCTCGGCGCTCTGGCGGGCCACCGGCGGGCGGCCCGGGAAAAACCGGCTGTTGTCGTCCATCGTGGTCGTGTCGGGGGAAGTTTCGGGGGAAAATGGGATTCGTGATCCCATAGCGCTACGATCTTTCAAACCATACCGGGCCGTCTGTGAACTCACTCTCAAATCACCCATGCCAACCCCTCCAGGCACTGGATCTCCGACGGTCGGTGCCGAGCCGCCAGCTGGACGCACCAGGCCCTGATAACACGGCACTTTTGCGCATGTTGCAATCCGCGGTACGGGTTCCCGACCACGGGAGAAGGGTTCCGTTCCGATTTCTGCGCATTGAAGGTGACGCCCGTCTCAGTCTTGGCGCTCGGCTCGCCGAGCGCAGCCGGGCCCGCGACCCGGACGCGTCCGACAGCGTGATCGACAAGGACCGCCAGCGCTTCTCCTTCGCCCCGACCATCGTGACCGTGATCGCCCAGCTCGGCCCGGACCCCAAGATTCCGGAGCAGGAACGCCTGCTGTCGGCCGGCTGCGTCTGCTTCGCCCTGCTCCAGGCGGCGCAGGCGATGGGGTTCGGCGCGCAGTGGCTGACCGGCTGGGCGGCCTACGATCCGGAGATCCGCACCCTGCTGGGGATCGGGGAAGACGAGTCCATCGTCGGCTTCATCCACATCGGCACCGCGCAGACCGGGGCGCCCGAGCGCGAACGCCCCGATGCCGCCGCGCTGCTGACCGACTGGACCCCGGCATGAGCGACCCCGGCGACGACGACATCCTCGATCGCGACCTGTCGCCCGGCGCACGGCCGGGCACCGAGCCGCCACCGCTGTACCTGATCGACGCCAGCATCTACGTGTTCCGCGCCTGGCACACGATGCCGGACGAATTCGTCGACGCCGAAGGCTGGCCGACGAACGCGGTCCAGGGCTTCGCCCGCTTCCTGCTCGATGTCCTCGAACGCGAACGCCCGGCGCACATCGCGGTGGCCTTCGACGAAGCCCTGGATGCGTGCTTCCGCAACACGCTGTACCCGGCGTACAAGGCCAACCGCGATCCGGCGCCGGAGGAACTCAAGCGCCAGTTCGCGCATTGCCGTGCGCTGTGCGCGGCGCTCGGTCTGAGCGTGCTCGGCCACGGCGAATACGAGGCGGATGATCTGATCGGCAGCGCGCTGGTGCGGGCACGCGCCGAGGGGCATCGCGGCATCATCCTGTCGGCCGACAAGGATCTGTCGCAGCTGCTGCACGTCGGCGACGAACAGTGGGATTACGCCCGCAACCAGCGCTGGGGCGCGCACGGGGTGAAGGCGCGGCACGGTGTCGAAGCGCATCAGATCGCCGATTATCTGGCGCTGTGCGGCGATGCGGTGGACAACATCCCGGGGGTTCCGGGCATCGGGGCCAAGACCGCGGCCGTGCTGCTGGCGCATTTCGGCGATCTCGACAGTCTGCTGGCGCGGGTCGACGAAGTACCGTTCCTGCGTCTGCGCGGCGCGGCCCAGGCGGCCACGAAACTGCGCGAGCATCGCGACAACGCACTGCTCTTCCGGCGGCTCACCACCATCGCCTGCGACGCGCCGCTGCACGGCATGTCCGCGGGCTTCCGCCGTGGCGCCGCCGAAGCCGACGCGCTCGGCGCCCTGTGCGATACCCTGCGTTTCGGTCCGATGACGCGTCGGCGGCTGTATGCCGCGGGCGGACTCGATTTCGCCGCGCACGCGGCGCAAACGGACGGCGCATGAGCCATCGAACCGGTCGCGCGGGCTTCAGCCCGCCGCGTGCCGACGCCCGCACGACCACCCTCCCCGCATTGTCGAGGCCTGCATGACCGACTTTCACGAAGAGACCGTTTACGAGGGCAAGTGGCTGCGCATGAAGCGCCGCGGCCACTGGGAGTATTGCGAGCGCACCCACGGCGGCAACGGGATGGCGGTCATCATCATCGCGGTCACGCCGCAGGACGAAGTGCTGTTCGTCGAGCAGTACCGCGTTCCGCTGGGCGCGCGCACGATCGAGATGCCGGCGGGACTGGTCGGCGACCTCGCCCATGGCGATGGACGCGAGGACACCCTCGAAAGCGCCGCGCGGCGCGAACTGGCCGAGGAAACGGGCTGGGACCCGCAGCGGGTCGAGGTACTGCTGATCGGCCCCACGTCGTCGGGCATGAGCAACGAACGCATCGCCTTCGTCCGCGCCCGCGACCTGGTGAAGGTGGGCGACGGCGGCGGCGTCGACGGCGAGGACATCACCGTCCATGCCGTACCGCGCGCCGAGGCCCCGGCCTGGCTGGCGCGGAAGCAGCGCGAGGGCTACGAACTCGACCTCAAGCTCTGGGGCGGGCTGTGGATGATCGACCGCAATCCGGACGGGTCCGCGATCGCATAGACACGGCGATCGAGCGGCCTTCAGGCCGTCCGGCATGGGGCGGATCAGGCCTCCGCCATGAACGCCTCGATCTCGTCCGCACTGCGGGCGAGACCATCGGTGAGGACCTTGTGGCCCTCCGCGGTGACCAGGATGTCGTCCTCGGTGCGGATGCCGATGCCGCGCCACTTCTCGTGCACCGATTTGTCATCGGCGGAAACGTAGAGGCCCGGCTCGATGGTGAACACCATGCCGGGTTCGAGCAGGCGCGACTCGCCGTCGAGCCGGTACTCGCCGACATCGTGCACGTCGAGACCGAGCCAGTGGCCGGTCTTGTGCCGGTAGAAGCGCTTGTAGTGGCCTTCGGTGATGTTCTTTTCCAGCGTGCCCTTGAGCAGACCGAGCTTCAGCAGACCTTCGGTCAGCGTTTCCACCGCGGCCGCGTGTCCGGCTTCGTAGGGCACGCCCGGCCGCGCCTGCGCCAGCGCCGCGCGCTGGGCCTCGCCGACCAGATCGTGCAGCACACGCTGCTCCCGGGTGAACCGGCCGTTGACCGGAAAGGTCCGCGAGATGTCGGCGGCATAGCCGCGATATTCGGCACCGGCGTCGATCAGCACCAGCGCGCCGTCCTTCGCCTGCGCGTTGTTGGCGCGGTAGTGCAGCACGCAGCCGTTGGCGCCTGCGCCGACGATGCTGGCATAGGCGGGTTCGGCGTCGTGGCGACGGAACACGCGCTCGAGTTCGGCCTGCAGTTCGTATTCGTGGATGCCGGCCTTCGCCGCAAGCATCGCGGCGCGATGGGCCTCGATGCTGATGTCGGCGGCGCGCTGCATCAGCTTCAGTTCCTCGCGATCCTTGAACAGCCGCATCTCGTCGAGCAGATGGCCCAGTTCGAGGAATTCGTGCGGTGGCTGCGCCCCCATCCGCATCTGCGCGCGCACGCGGTTGAGCCAGCCGATGAGCTTGAGGTCGAAGTCGGTGTCGCGTCCGAAGTGATAGTAGACGCGGGTCCGGCCTTCGAGCAGACCGGGCAGGATCTCGTCGAGATCGTCGATCGGATAGGCATCGTCCATGCCGAGCGCGTCCACCGCGCCTTCCGGGCCGACGCGCGGGCCGTCCCAGCCCTCGCGCTCCGGGTCGCGCTCGCGGCAGAACAGCAGCGCTTCGCCATGTCGACGGCCGGGGATCAGCACCAGCACCGCCTCGGGTTCGGCGAAGCCGGCGAGGTACCAGAGGTCGGAGTCCTGCCGGTAGGGGTAATGGGTGTCGCGGCTGCGGATGCGCTCAGGAGCCGACGGGATCACGACGATGGCGTCGTCGCCGGCCATCCGCATCAGCTGGCGGCGGCGGCGGGCGTAGGTCCGGGCGGAGATTCCCGTGCGAGTCATGGCGGTCTGGCTCATGCCGGAGGCGCGGTCCCGTTCAGTGCAATTGGCGACGGTGGCGGGCGCCCATCGCACAGTCGCCATGCAGCAGCAGGGCGGCGACCCGGACGAATTCCTCGATCTCGACCAGGGCGTCCTCATCGTCCTTGTCGCCGTCGTCCTGCGCGCTGGCGGCGGCGAACCTGGCGAGGTCGTCCAGCGCCTCGCGGCTTTCCTCGGACAGCGGCGGATCGCGACCGGCGGCCAGACCGAAACCGCCGAGGAAGCCCCGGCACCAGTCGAACAGGCCGCCGCTGCGTTCGGCCAGCGACGCGGCGGGATCCGGCATCACCAGTTCAAAGCCGAAATCGCGGTCCTCCATCTGCGCCACGCTGACCTCGCGCAGGCGATCCAGGACACTGCCGGCGGCCGGCGCCGGCAGGCTGTCGTCGACGAGGACCCGGGCCAGCCAGCGCGGCGAATCGGCGCCGCCACCGGCGAGCCAGCCGCACAGCGCACCGTGCAGTTCGCAGGCGCCCACGCCCAGCGACTGCTCGCGGATCGCGTCTTCGATCTCGTCGACACCGGGCAGGGCCGGCGTGGGCAGGGCGGACATCATCGGGCAACCATCGCGGTCCGTTCGGCGGGCAGCGCAGTGTACAACGCTCCGCACGGCGCTTCCGCCGCGCCCTCGGCAAGCACTGCCCGAGCCCGTACACTGGCCGCATCGTCCGAGGTCGGGGGCCCTCGCGTGCCGGATTCCGCGGAACTGCAGCTCATCGCGTCGCTGGCGCTGGCCGGCGTGCTCGCGATCGTGCTGGCGGCCGTCTGGAGCCGCCGGGTCCGCGCCGACAAGCAGCATCTGAACCAGCTCCGCGAACGCGAGGACCGGCTCAAGCTGGCCCTGTGGGCCTCCTCCGAGCAGTACTGGGACTACGACATCAAGACCAGCCATCTGCGCCGGATGTGGGTCGACAGCCGCAGCACCTCGCCCGAACTGCGGGTGCTGTCGATGACCGAGAGCGATCACCGCATCCACCCCGACGATCTGCCGCAGGTCCAGGCGAAGCTCCGCGCGCATCTGCGCGGTGAGGCCGAGATGCTGATTTCCGAGCATCGCATCCTCGATTCCCGCGGCGAATGGGTCTGGGTGCGGGCACGCGGCCGGGCGGTCGAAACCGGCCCGGACGGCAAGGTCCGGCGCATCGCCGGCACCGCGCGCGACATCACCCAGGTGCGCCAGGCCGAACGCGAGCGCCGGATCGCGATCGCCGTGTTGCGCAGCATGAACGAAGCGGTGGCGGTGCTCGATGGCGAGTTCCGGTTCATCTCGATCAATCCCGCCTTCACCCGCACCACCGGCTACAGCGAGCGCGAAGTGCTCGGCCAGAACGCCAGCCTGCTCGACAGCACCCAGCATGACGCCGCCTTCTACAGCCGGGTCCGCCACAAACTCGCGGCCGACGGCCACTGGGCCGGCGAGATGTGGCAGAAGCGCAAGAATGGCCAGGAATTCCTCTGCTCGGTCGAATCGATCGCGACCGAGGGCATCTACGGCGAGCACCGCCTGTACATCGCGGTCATCACCGACATCACCCAGCAGAAGCGCGCCGAACAGGAACTGCGCTATCTCGCCAACTTCGACACCCTCACCAATCTGCCGAACCGGGCGATGCTCTCGGAACGGCTGTCGCGCGCGATCGTGCGGGCGCGCCGGCAGAACCACCGGATCGCGGTGCTGTTCCTCGATCTCGATCGCTTCAAGGACATCAACGATTCGCTCGGCCACACCGCCGGCGACCGCATCCTACGGGCGGCGGCCATGCGCCTGCAGGACACCGTCGGCGAACACCAGACCGTGGCCCGCCTCGGCGGCGACGAATTCACGGTGGTGCTGGAGAACCTCGACCAGCCGGGCGACGCCGACAAGGTCGCGCGCGAAATCATCATGGCGTTCGAGGCGCCGCTGGTGCTGGACGATCGCCAGGAAGTGGTGATCTCGCCGTCGATCGGCATCAGCCTCTACCCCGACCACGGCCAGGTGCCGACCGAGTTGCTCAAGCAGGCCGACACCGCGATGTACCAGGCCAAGGCCGCGGGCCGCCGCACCTTCGTGCGCTACGACGACAGCATGGACGTGGCCAACCGGCGTCGCGCGCAGTTGTCCGGCGCGCTGCACAAGGTGCTGGATCGCGGCGAACTGCGGCTGGTGTTCCAGCCGAGGCTGTCGCTGACCACCCGCCACATCACCGGCGTGGAGGCGCTGCTGCGCTGGACCAGCGAGGAATACGGCGAGATCCCGCCGATCCAGTTCATCCCGCTGGCGGAAGAAAGCGGGCTGATCCTGGAGATCGGCGAATGGGTGCTGCGCGAGGCCTGTCGCACCCTGCATCGCTGGCACGAGGCGGGCATGAGCGAACTGAGCGTGGCCGTGAACGTCTCGGTGCTGCAACTGCTGCGCGGCGACTTCACCGAAAGCGTGCGCCGGGTGCTGGTCGAAACCGGGCTGCCGCCCCGCGCGCTGGAACTGGAGCTGACCGAAAGCGTGCTGATGGCCAATGCCGAACAGACCGCCGCCAAACTGCAGGCGCTGCGCGAGATGGGCGTTTCGCTGGCGATCGACGACTTCGGCACCGGCTATTCATCGCTGGCCTACCTCAAGCGCCTGCCGATCACCACGCTGAAGATCGACAAGACCTTCGTCACCGACCTCAACCGCGACCCCGACGACACCGCGATCACCACCACCGTCATCACCATGGCGCATTCGCTGGGCCTGACCGTGGTCGCCGAGGGCGTGGAAACCGAAACCCAACTGCGCTTCCTCGATCATTTCCGCTGCGACGAGATCCAGGGCCACTGGCTGTCGCGGCCGGTCGACCCCGACCGTTGCCTGCAGTTCATCCGGGAATGGACCCCGGCCATGGTCGGCGCTCCTCCGCTGTCCACTTCCGCCGACCGCGCTTGACCCCCGGCGGACGGCTGCCTATCGTGCCGCCATGGACCACGCCGACACCCTCTCCGAACTGCGCGCCCTGGCCGCCCGGGTGGATGCCCTCGCCCAGCGGGTCCAGCGCCTGAGCGAGGAGAACCGCAGCCTCCGCCTGCAGCAGGAACAACTCGCGAACGACCGTTCGCAACTGCTGGCCAAGAACGAGCAGGCACGGTCCCGGGTGGAAGCGATGATCGCCCGCCTGAAGTCGCTGGAACAGCACACGTGAGCCGTCCATGAGCGAAGCGGTCAACATCCGCATTCTCGACCGCGAGTACACGGTCGGCGTCGATCCGGACGAACGCGACGGCCTGCTCGCCGCGGCGCGCATGCTCGAAAGCCGGATGCGCGAAGTGCGCGGCGACAACCGCATGGCCGCGATCGATCGCGTCGCGGTGCTCGCCGCCCTCAATCTCGCCTACGAACTGGAACAACTGCGCAGCGAGCAGCGATCGCGCGATCGCGAACTGACGCGGACGCTGGCGGAGCTCAACCGCAGACTCGACGCGCTCGGCGGCGATTGAGCGGAAGGCCCGCCATGCGCCGCTTCGTTCTCGCGTTCGCCTGCGCCCTGCTCGCCTGCGCACCGTCGGTTTCGGCCGCTCTCGAATGCACCCCGGACACCCCGCACGCCACGTTGCGCGCGGATTTCGAACGCGAATTCGCCGCGCTCTACGCGGCCGACCGTCTCCGCCAGGACGAGCACAAGCGCGTGCTCGACGGCATGATCGCCCGGATCGACGCGCAACGCGGCTGGAGCCAGACCGAGAAGGATGCGTTCCTGGCGGCGCTCGCGCAGCGCCCGGAAATCCTCGAACAGGAAACACTGAAACACGACCTGGGAACGCGGCTGAACGCCGCGCTCGATGCGATGGAACGCGGCGAGGGCGATGCCTGCGCGCAGGCGCGCGAAGTGCTGTCGCTGTTCGCGCAAGGGCTCGATGCAAACGAGACGCAATGGATGCACATGCGTCGCATCGTCGGCGAACGCCTGGCGGCCGGCGCGAAACGCTGAACGCGCGAACGTCGACGACGCATCACGGAACGCCGGCTCTTGCGCTCCGTCGTCGCGTGCCTATACTGACGACGCGTCCTCTGCCGTGATCGACGGCGTGCCAAACATTCACCTTGGCCCTTAAATACGACCACGGGAACACGACGGAATCCGGGAGTGCATGTCCGCCCTGCTGCGGGAAGCCCGATGGAGCCAGAACGTTCCCACTTGAACCCCGGGTTCAAGGTCGTTTCGCACGCATCGTCATGGCGGAGGATGCATTTTTTCGAGAAACCCGCGCCCGCAAGCGCGGGTTTCTCGTTTATGCGCGCGTCTGGCGTCTTCTTGCACATGTCCGTTCAGGTCCCGACAAGCGCCACCCGCTCGCGGACGCGAACCGTTTTTGGATTCGATGCCGCGCATGACGCACAATGCGTTCCTGAACACGCCCCTCCCGCCTTCCTGCCGACCGCGGCGCAACGATGAACGAAGCCACCGTCCCGTCGCGCGCGATGCTGCGCCGCACACTGCGCGAACATCGCCGCCGCTTGCCGCCCGCGACCCGCATCGCCGCGGCCGAAGCGCTGTGCGCACGCCTGCTGGCGCTGCCATTCGCACCGCAGACGGGCCACGTCGCCGGCTACTGGGCGATGGACGGCGAGATCGCGCTCCATGTCTGGCAATTGCGACTGCCGCCCACGCTCCGCTATTGCCTGCCGGTGCTGGGCGACGACGGCCTGCTGCGGTTCGCGCCCTGGCGCCCGGGCGAGGACCTGGTCGCCAACCGCTACGGCATCCCCGAGCCGGCCGCCACCGAACCGCTGCCGGCCGCGGCCATGGCCCTGATCGTGACCCCGCTGGTCGGTTTCGATGCCACCGGTCACCGGCTGGGCATGGGCGGCGGCTGGTACGATCGCACCCTCGCCTTCCGCCGCGATGCCGCCGCACCGCCGTGGCTGGTCGGCGCCGGTTTTTCGACCCAGCGCGTCGACGCACTGGCGCCGGAAGCCTGGGACGTGCCGCTGGACGCGGTCTGCACCGAATCCGACACCCTGACCTTCGCCCCCTCCGCATGAGCACACGCTACTGGCTGATGAAGTCCGAGCCCGAGGACTTCTCCATCGACGACCTCGCCCGGGTGAAGGTCGAACCCTGGACCGGCGTGCGCAACTATCAGGCACGCAATTTCATGCGCCAGATGAAGGTCGGCGACGGCGTGCTGTTCTACCACTCCAATGCCGATGTCCCCGGCGTCTACGGCATCGCCGAAGTCGCCTGCGAAGCGTATCCCGACCCCACCCAGTTCGACCGCCGATCGAAGTACTTCGACGAGAAGTCGACGCGCGAACAACCGCGCTGGGAGCTCGTCGATGTGCGCTACGTGCGCACGCTGGGACGTGCGATCACGCTCGACGACATCCGCGGCCAGAGCGAGAAACTCGGCGAGGATTTCGCGCTGATCCGCAAGGGCAACCGCCTTTCCGTGCTGCCGGTCACCGCCGCGCAGTGGAACACCATCCTGTCCCTCGAATGATCACCCTCGAACCCATTCCCATGTCCGAAACGAAACGCCTGGCCGCGGAAAAAGCTCTCGAATACGTCGAAGACGGCATGATCGTCGGCGTCGGCACCGGCTCCACCGTGGCCTACTTCATCGACGGGCTCGCCCGGATCAAGGACCGCCTCCGGGGCGCGGTTTCCAGCTCGGAACAGAGCACCGCGCGTCTGCGCGCGCACGGCATCGAGGTGCTCGACCTCAACGCCACCGGCCCGCTGCCGCTGTATGTCGATGGCGCCGATGAATGCGACGGCCACAGGCGGCTGATCAAGGGCGGCGGCGCGGCGCTCACCCGCGAGAAGATCATCGCCGAGGCCAGCACGAAATTCGTCTGCATCGTCGACCCGAGCAAGCGCGTCGGCATCCTCGGACGCTTCCCGCTGCCGGTGGAGGTCATCCCGATGGCGCGCAGCCTGGTCGGCCGCGAGATCGTCCGCATCACCGGCGGCCAGCCGGTCTGGCGCGACGGCGTGGTCACCGACAACGGCAACTGGATCCTCGACGTCCACGGCCTCGCGATCACCGACCCGGTCGGCATGGAGCGCGACCTGAACCAGATTCCGGGCGTGGTCGGCGTCGGCCTGTTCGCCCGTCGCCCCGCCGACGTGGTGATCGTCGGCGGCGAGCCGCCGGTGGTGCTGTAACCCCGGAGCCCTGCTTCGGGAGGCGCGCATGCCGGCGATCGATCTCTCGCGCGGGTCCGCCGACTGGTCCCGGCAGTTCGAGCGGACCCGCGCCGAACTGACGGCCCTTTTCGCCGACACACCCGTCCGCATCGAACACATCGGCAGCACCGCGGTCCATGGCCTGGACGCCAAGCCGGTGATCGACGTACTGCTCGGCGCCGGAACGCTGTCCGTGATCGAAGCCCGGATCGACGTCCTTCGGCGACCGGGCTACCGCTACCGGCCCGAATACGAGGATGTGCTGCCGCTGCGCCGCTACTTCGTCCGCGACGCCGACGGCGAACGCCTGCGCATCCATCTGCATGCGGTGCTCGAGGGCGGCACGATCTGGCGCGAACACCTCGCCTTCCGCGATGCGCTGCGCACCGACTCGCGCCTGCGCGCGACCTACCGGGCGCTGAAACTCGGCCTCGCCGCCCGCCACGCCGGCGACAAGGCCGCCTACGGCGCGGCCAAGGCCCCGTTCGTCCGCGGCACCATCGACGCCCTTCTCGGCGCAAGCGCCTGATTCCACGCGCGCAACGCGGGCTTCGGGCCCGCGGCTCACGACTCCGGAAGGGCGGCCTCGGGCTGAAGCCGCGCCATGGCCCGCCCGACGAGCCGCCGGCACGCCAAGGGGGTGCCATAATCCCGTTCCCCGGTCCGGCGACCGGGGCCACCGGGCCGGAGCCACCGGACCGAACCACCCGCACGCTCCGTTGGGGCGGACGTGCCGCAGACCTGCTTCACCTTCCTGCGACCCGCCCATGACCCTGCGCTGCCTCTTCGTCGACTTCAATTCCTATTTCGCTTCGGTCGAACAACAGGACGACCCGGCCCTGCGCGGCCGCCCGGTCGGCGTGGCCCCGGTGATGGCGGAAACGACCTGCTGCATCGCCGCCAGCTACGAAGCCAAGGCCTTCGGCGTGAAGACCGGCACGCCGGTATGGGAAGCGCGGCAGAAATGCCCCGGTATCGTCATCCTGCAGGCCCGGCCGGCGCGCTACGTCGAAGTGCATCACGCGCTGATGGACGCGATCCAGGACTGCATTCCGCACGGCAAGCGCGAGTCCATCGACGAAGTGCCGTGCTGGCTGATCGGTCGCGAGCGCCAGCGCGACAACGCGGTCGCGATCGCGCAGAACATCAAGCGCACGTTCCTCGAACGCGGCTTCGACGCCATCGGCTGTTCCATCGGCATCGCCCCGAACAAATTCCTGGCCAAGACCGCCTCCGACATGCAGAAGCCCGACGGCCTGACCGTGCTGGAACTGGCGGATCTGCCGCACCGGCTGC
>JAYRTK010000078.1:1725-12343 GCA_041919595.1 Lysobacteraceae bacterium | reverse complement strand
ACCGACGCCAGCGTGGTGTCCGGCTTGCGCGCGCCACCGCCGATCAGATCGGCCGCGTTCTCCTTGTCGGCCAGCCAGCGCGCACGCTGCGAGGACGCACCGCGCAGCGACAGCACGTACACCGACGACCCCCGCGCCGCGCGGTTCTCGGCGGCATCGGCGTGGATCGAGATGAAGATGTCAGCCTTGGCCTGCCGCGCCAGTTGGGTGCGCCGGGTCAGCGGCAGGAACACGTCGTTGTCGCGGGTGAGCACCGCCTTCAGACCGGGCGTGGCGTTGACCTGACGGGCCAGTTCGCGGGCGATGGCCAGCGTCACGTCCTTCTCGCGCTTGCCGGTCGGACCGATGGCACCGGGATCCTGACCGCCATGGCCGGCGTCGATGGCGACGATCAGCGGACGGGTGCCGGCGCGCAGATCGCGCAGTCCCCGGCCGGCGGGCACTGCCGGCTCCGGCGCCGGAACCGACGGCTTGACCTGGGGGTCGACGGGCGGGGGCGCAGGCTTGCCGGCGAGGGCCGGACCGGCGGCCGGCGGTGTCACGCCCGGCTTGTCGGCGATGGTGTTCGGCGTCTTCGTGGCGGTCGCGGGCACTGCGGCCGAAGACCCGGTGGTCACGGGAACGGTCACGGCTGGTGCGGGACCGGAGGGGACGGGGCTGGCCGACGACGATGCAGCGGCCGCCGGAGGAGCGCCCGCCAAGGCACCGGCCGCGGCCGGACTGCCTGCGGTGGGCCCAACCGTGGCCACGGCCGGCGGCGGCGCCGGCACGACGGAAGAACGCGGGCCATCCCCCGGCCATTCGAGCACCAGACGGACACCATCGGCGCCGCGCTCGAGTCGCGGCAGCGGCTTCACCGGCGCGGCGAGGTCGAAGACGATGCGGGTGGTGCCGGTCGTGGGCTGGCCACGACGCACCGAGCGGATCACGCCGAGCGGCGCCGGCAGTTGCAGCGTGGCGGAGGCGGAGGTCGCGGGCAGATCGACCACGAAGCGGTCGGGGTTGGAGAGACTCAGGGTGCGGAACGCCACATCGCCCTGCAGGTGCAGCTCGGCGCGCGTGCCCGTCGCGGCTTCGCTCAGCTGCAACCCTCTGATTTCATTGGCTTGCGCAAGGTTCCAGCAGAGCGCCGCCAGCAGGGCGACCCCCAGGATGATCTGCTGTACGGTGGTCCCCTTGACGCGCATGACCGGTAGTCAACCACCAGCCGGGGATTTTTTCAAGCACTTTTCCCTTAATAATCCGTGACCTGCCGGAACTTCCTGTTCCCGGGGTTCAGCTAGCGGCCGCAAGCCCCTGCCCGGCCGTCAGCCGGGCCAGCCAGTCCCGGCCGGCCGGACTCCGCGCGGTCAGGACGCAACGGCGCCCATCGCCGTCGATGGCCAGCCCCACCCGTAGATCCTCTGCCGGCAGGGCATCGGCGCCACGTTCGGGCCATTCCACCAGCCACAGCACGGCGTCGGCGTCGTCAAGACCGAGGAATTCCAGCTCCGCGCCATCGCCGATCCGGTACAGATCGAGATGCATCGCTTCGCCGCCTCCCGCAAGCGGATAGCGTTCGACCAGGGTGTAGGTCGGGCTGCGGATGGCGCCCTGCACACCCAGGGCGCGCAGCCAACCGCGCGCCAGCGTGGATTTCCCGGCGCCCAGATCGCCCTGCAGATGCACGACCGCGGGCGATGGCGCGGTCGCGGCGAGCACCCGTGCGAGCGTTTCGGTGGCCTGCGCATCGGCCAGATGCAGCGCTAATTCATTCATGCGCGGGCGATCGGATTCGCCAGTCGCCGCAGATGCGGAAACAGATCCGACGGCAGCAATCCGCGCTCACCCTCCGCGTGCGCCGCGGCATCGCCCGCGGCGGCATGCAGCAGCGCACCGCAGACCGCGGCATCGAAAAGTCCCCACCCCTGCGCGAGAATGCCGGCGATCGCGCCGGTGAGCACATCGCCCATGCCGCCGGTCGCCATGCCGGGATTGCCGGCATCGACGATCACCGGAATTTCGCCGGGTGCGGCCACGATCGTGCCGGCCCCCTTGAGCACCGTCGCGCAGCCGAATCGCCCGCCCAGCCGGCGCGCGCTCTGCAGGCGATCGCGCTCGATGTCCTGCACCGCAAGGCCGAGCAGGCGTGCGGCCTCGCCGGGATGCGGCGTCAACACCGCCTGCGGCAGAAGCTCGGCGTCGCGGCGGGCCATCGCATTGAGCGCGTCGGCGTCGAATACCGCCGGCAATGCCGCCGCGAGCGCTGCGTGAAGCAATTCCGCGCTCCAGTCGCTGTCGCCGAGGCCGGGACCGACCGCGAGCACGCTCGCGCGCTGCAGACACGCGCGCAGCGCATCGGCATCGTCGATCGCACGGACCATGCACTCCGGCCGCCGCGACAACAGCGGGGCGACGTGTTCGGCACGGGTCGCCGCGCTCACCAGTCCCGCACCGACGCGATGCGCGGCCTCGGCGCAGAGCGCGATCGCACCGCCGTACCCGCGATCGCCACCGATGCACAGCGCATGGCCGAACTGCCCCTTGTGCGCATCGCGCGCGCGCGGCGCGAACCAGCGCGGCAGCGCGGACGGGCGTGCGAGACGGGCCGCCGGTTCGAGATCGTCGAAGACGTGCTCGGCGAGACCGAGCGTATCGACCACGACCTCGCCGGCGGCGGCGCGACCGCGGCCGGTGTACAGACCGGGTTTGCCGGCGATGAAGGTCAGCGTGACCGTGGCGCGGACCGCGAGGCCGTCGTGATGGCCGCTGTCGGCGTCGACGCCGGAAGGCACGTCCAGCGCCAGAACCGGCGCGGGGTTGTCGTGGTTCAGCGCGGCGACCAGATCCGCCGCCGCGCCCTCGATCGCACGATGCAGACCGATGCCGAACAGCGCATCCACCCAGACATCGACCTGCGGCAGCGCGTCGTCGATCTGGAAGGTCGCCACGTCCCCCCCGGCCTGCAGATACGCTTCGGCCGCACGGCGGGCCGGCCCCGCCTTCACCTCGTCGCCCGGACGCAGCACGAAGACATGCCGGCCGGATGCGCGCGCCAGTTCCGCCAGCACGTAGCCGTCGCCGCCGTTGTTGCCGGGCCCGCAGACAATGCCGATGCGCTGCGCCTGCGGCCAGCGGTCGAGCAGCAGACGCCAGGCGGCCAGGCCGGCGCGGGCCATGAGATCGTCTTCGTCGAGATCGAACCGGGCCATCGCGACCTGTTCGGCGGCGCGCACCGTGGCGCCCAGATAGACCTTCGGCAGATCGTGGAGTGATGTCGTGCGCATGCCCGGATTCTATACTCCGCCGCGTGACCGCCGACTCAGACATCGATCTCAATGCGCTCGCCGTCCGGATCAAGGGGCTGGCGGCGGAGGCCGGGTTCGCCCGCTGCGGCATTTCCGGCGTGGCGCTGGGCGAGGACGAGGCGCATCTGCGCGACTGGCTGGCACAGGGCCTGCACGGGTCGATGCGCTGGATGGCCGAACACGGCGACAAACGCAGCCGCCCGGCCGATCTGGTGCCGGGCACGCTGCGGGTGATCTCGGTCGGCCTCGACTACGGCCACGACCCGGACGAGGCCTGGGCCACGCTGGAAGACGGCACGCGCGCCTACGTCGCGCGTTACGCCCTGGGACGGGACTACCACAAGCTGATGCGCACCCGCCTGCAGAGGCTGGCCGATCGCGTGGCCGCGGAGATCGGTCCGTTCGGGTATCGCGCGTTCGTCGATTCGGCGCCGGTGCTCGAGCGCGCGCTGGCGCGCAACGCCGGCCTCGGCTGGATCGGCAAGCACACCTGCCTGATCGATCGCGACGGCGGTTCGTGGTTCTTCCTCGGCGAACTCTACGTCGATCTGCCGCTGCCGATCGATCCGCCGGCGACCGCGCACTGCGGCACCTGTACCCGCTGCATCGACATCTGTCCGACCCAGGCCATCGTCGCCCCGTACCGGCTGGACGCGCGGCGCTGCATCGCCTATCTCACCATCGAACACGAAGGCGCGATCGACGAAGACCTGCGGCCGCTGATCGGCAACCGCATCTTCGGCTGCGACGACTGCCAGCTCGTCTGTCCCTGGAACAAGTTCGCGCAGCGCACCGACGAACCGGATTTCCGTGCCCGCAACGGCCTCGACAAGGCCACGCTCGCGGAGTTGTTCGCGTGGACCGAAGCGGAATTCCTGCAGCGCACCGAAGGCTCGCCGATCCGTCGCAGCGGTTACGCGCGCTGGCTGCGCAATCTCGCGATCGCGCTGGGAAACGCGCCGACGACGCCGGAAGCGACCGCGGCGCTGGAATCGCGGCGGCACATCGACGATGCGATGGTGCGCGAACACGTCGCCTGGGCATTGGCACGCCACGGTCGTTAGAGCGTGTCATGCCGGAAAGCGGCACCGGGCCGAAGCCCGCGCCGCCGGGTCGCGCTCAGATGGCGCGGTGGCGAATCTCCGCCAGCAGCGCCCGCGTCACCGGATCATCGGCATCGCCCTGCCCCTGCAACGCCGGCAGCAGCTTGTTGGCGACCTGTTTGCCGAGTTCGACCCCGAACTGATCGAAGGCGTTGATGCCCCACAGCACCGACTGCAGATAGACGCTGTGTTCGTAGAGTGCGATCAGCGCGCCCAGCGATTCCGGCGTCAGCGCATCGAGCAGCAGCAGCGTGCTCGGCCGGTTGCCGGCGTAGGCGCGATGCGGATCGTCGCTGGCCTGGCCGTTGGCGAAGGCTTCGGTCTGCGCGAGCAGATTCGCGAGCAGCGCGGCGTGATTGTCGTCGTGGGCATGATCGGCACGGATCGTGCCGATGAAGTCCGCCGGCACGATCTGGGTGCCCTGATGCAATGCCTGGAAGAAACTATGCTGGGTGTCGGTCCCTGCCCCGCCCCACCATACCGGCACGGTATGGCCGGCGGGCGGTGCGCCGTCGAGGCGCACGGATTTTCCGAGACTTTCCATCACCAGTTGCTGCAAATAGTTGGGCAGCAGACGCAGGCGCTCGTCGTAGGGCAACACGGCATGACTGCCGGCGTGCATGGCGTTGCGGTTCCAGATCGCGGTCAGCGCATGCCATGCCGCGAGATTGGCGCGCGCGGGTGCCGCCAGCACATGCGCGTCCATCCCGGCGGCGCCGGCGAGCAGTCGCTCGAAACCGGCCATGCCGATCGCCAGCGCGATCGGAAAACCCACCGCCGACCACAGCGAATAGCGGCCACCGACCCAATCCCACATCGGCAGGATGCGCTGTTCGTCGATGCCGAAGGCCGCGGCGCGCGGCACGTTCGCGCTGACCGCATACACGCGGTCGTCGGCACCGAGCCAGTCGCGCACGACACGGCCGTTGAGCAGGGTTTCCTGGGTACCGAAGGTCTTCGAGATCAGGATCGCGGCTGTACGCGCGGGATCCAGCCGCGCGAGCGTGCGACGCACCGCATTGCCGTCGACGTTGGAGACGAAATGCACGCGCAGACCGTCGGTGTCATGGGCGAGCGCATCGGCCACCAGTCGCGGGCCCAGGTCGGAACCGCCGATGCCGACGCTGACCACGTCGGTCACGCCCGAGGCGCGCACCTGTTCCACCAGCGCGGCCATCCGCGCGCGCGCGGCGCGCGCCTGCGCCGACGCTTCGCGCGCCTCGGCGCTGTCCGAGAGTTCGCTGCGCAGCGCGGTGTGCAGCGCGGCGCGGCCTTCGGTGACGTTCACCGGATGACCGTCGAACAGGCGCCGCATCGCGGACGCGAGTTGCGCGCGCTCGGCCAGCGCGAACAGCGCGTCGAGCGCCGGCCGATCGTAGTGCTGGCGGGCGAAACTGGCGTACAGCGGGCCGACGCGGAGCGCGAAATCACGCGGACGATGCAGATCCTCGGCGATCAGGCGGGCGATCGGCGTCTGGCGGAGGCGCTCTGCGTGCGGATGCAGCGTGTCGAAATCGGGATGCGGCATGGCGGGACTCGTCGCGGGACATGCGAGGGCGAAGCCGCATCTTGCCAGATGCGGCCGGCGGCCCGGCACGCCATCGGGCCTGCAAACGAAACCAGCGGGCGGTGCGCGCCGGAGCGAGCCCGCTCGGGGCCGACCCCGCCCGGATTCAGCCCAACGCGAATTCGAGGTTGTCGATCAGCCGGGTGCGGCCGAGACGCGCCGCGATCAACGCCACCCGCGGGCCGGGCAACGCGTAACCGGCCGGCTGGATGTCGGGCTCGGCCAGATCGGGCGTGCGGATCGCGGCGTAATCCACCGAGAAACCCGCGTCTTCCAGACGCAGCGCGGCGCCGGCCTCGACCGAGGTGCGCGAAACGCCCGCCTGCAACTGCGCGCGCATGTCCAGCAGCGTGCGATGGATTTCGGCGGCGATCACGCGATCGTCCGCGGAGAGGTACTGGTTGCGCGAACTCATCGCCAGCCCGTCCGCTTCGCGCACGATGTCGCCGCGCAGCAACGTCAGAGGATAGGCCAGATCGGTGACCATCTGCTGGATCACCGCCAGTTGCTGGAAGTCCTTCTTCCCGAATGCGGCCACGTCCGGCTGCACCTGATTGAACAGACGCGCCACCACCGTGCACACGCCATCGAAATGTCCGGGACGGTGTGCGCCTTCCAGCACGTCGGCGACGCCCGGCACGCGCATGCGCACGGCCAGATCGACGCCGAAGGGATACATCGACTCCACCGTCGGCAGCCACAGCGCATCGCAGCCGGCGGCTTCCAGGCCGCTCGTGTCGGACTCGGGCGTGCGCGGATAGCGGGTGAAGTCCTCGCTCGGTCCGAACTGGGTCGGATTCACGAACACGCTGGAAATCACGCGGTCGGCGTGCTGGCGCGCCAGCGCGACCAGCGAGTAATGGCCCGCATGCAGATTGCCCATGGTCGGCACGAAGCCGATGCGCAGGCCCTCGCGGCGCCAGCCGAGGATGCATTCGCGCAGACGGCGCAGTTCGATGATGGTTTCGATCATGGCTTCGCAGGAAATGGGAATGACGTGCGCCGCGACTCAGCCGGCGAGGATCTCGACCCAGTCGGCGTGGACCCAACCCCAGGCGCAGGGGCCGCGATACGTCATGGGACGCGGAAGACTGGACGAGACGCCGCATTCGGATGCGTCCTGCCCCTTGCGCGGATAGACGATGGAGAACCACTTGCCGCCCGCGGCATCGCCGCAGACGAAGAAGGTGTCGCCCTCGCGCAAGCGATCGCGCAGCGCGTACTGCGCGCCCGGTCCACCGCGCACGGCCAGGAAACCGTCGCCGCCGGGCTTCAGGCCGGACACGGCCGCCCAACTGCCGCAGGCGTCGAGCTCCGCTTCCAGCCCCACGCGCACCGGTACTTCGCCGGGCGAAGGCGGCGCGGCGGCTGTCGCAATCGACGACGACACCGTCAGGATCGCGAGGCAGGCACCGCAGACGAGCCGGAAGGCGTTCATTGGTATGCATGCTCCGCGTCGGGGAACACGCCATCGCGGACGGCGGCGCAATACGCCTGCACCGCCCCGGCCACCGAACCGCCCGATTCCAGGAAATCCTTGACGAATTTCGGCCGGCGATGGCCGCCATCGAGGCCGAGGAGATCATGCAGCACCAGGACCTGACCGTCGCAATGCGGACCAGCGCCGATGCCGATGGTGGGGACAGGACTGGCCGCGGTCACCGTCTGCGCCAGCGCCGACGGCACGCACTCAAGCACCAGCAGCGATGCGCCGGCATCGGCCACCGCCTGCGCGTCCTCGCGCAGTTTCGCGGCCGCGCGCTCTTCGCGCCCCTGCACCTTGAATCCGCCGAAACGCAGCACCGACTGCGGGGTGAGACCGAGATGGCCGGCGACCGGGATCTCGCGCTCGACCAGATAACGGATGACTTCGAGCTTGTGCGGTCCGGCGCCCTCGAGCTTCACCATCTGCGCACCGGCCTGCAGCAGGCGGGTCGCGGCGTCGAGGGCACGCTCGGGCGTGGCGTCGGCCTGGAACGGCAGGTCGGCGATCAGCAGGGCCCGTTTCAGATGGGTCGCGACCGCGGCGGTGTGATAGGCGATGTCGTCGACCGTCACCGGCAATGTCGACGCATGCCCCTTGACGACCATGCCGAGCGAATCGCCGACCAGGATCAGATCGACGCCGTTGCGATCGAGCACACGGCCGAACACGGCGTCGTAGGCGGTCAGCATCGCCAGCCTGCGGCCCTCGCGCTTGGCGTCGGCGAGTGCGGGCACGGTCCAGGGCTTGTCTTCTTGGCGGGCCATGAGCGTCCTGAGTGTGGCCGGGAGGAAGAGGCCGGAAGGCGACTAGCCTAGCAGGTCGCACCGCGCGCTTTGCGGTGCTTCAGTGTTCCGGCAACGGCGCGATGGCGGCCCTGCCGACCCGCGCCAGCGCCTGTCTGGCGGTACCGCGGCCGGGGATCGGCAGATCGTCGGCCAGATCGAGCAGCGGCACCAGGGCGAACGCACGCTCGTGGAGGTGCGGATGCGGCACGCGCAGGCCGGGCTCGTCGATCATGATCTCCCCGTACAGCAGGAGATCGAGGTCCAGCGTGCGCGGCCCCCAGCGGTTGCTGCCGTCGGCGGCGCGGCTGCGGCCGAAATCGCGCTCGATGCCGAGCAGTTCGTCGAGCAGCGCACGCGGCGCGAGCGCGGTTTCGAGCGCGGCCGCGGCGTTGACGAAATCGGCCTGGTTCTCCTGCCCCCAGGCGGGGGTGCGGTACAGGCGCGACACCCCGAGGAAACGACTGCGCGGCACGGTCATCAGTCGATGCACCGCGGCGCGCAGCACGCCGGCGCTGTCGCCGACGTTGCCGCCCAGGCCGATGTAGGCGACTACCGGAGCGCGACGTCGACTCACCGCGAAATGGTCCAGCGCAGCGCTCAATGCCCGGCCGCCGCGGGTCGACGGCGCCGGCGGCGGCGAGGACCGCGCGATTCGGCCTGCTCGTCCTCATCGCCCGGCAGCGCGCGCACGGCGGCGACGGCCAGGGCGTGATCGGGATCGTTCTGGGCTTCGGTCCAGAACGCGATATCGGCCGCGTGGCTGTCGGAGGCGACCTGACGCAACTGCAGGAAATCGAACGCGGCCCGGAACCGCGGCTGCGCCAGCAGACGGACCACGCGCTTGCGCTGGCGCTGGGAAAACCGGCCCTGCAGCAGCCAGATCTCCTGCATCGGCAGCGAGAACCGGCGGGGCAGCGCGACCGTATCGACCTGATGCAGCGTGACCCGGTCGGCGGCGCGACGTTCGGCCTCGGCCGCATGCACGCCCTGGGCCTGCAGCATCGCCAGCGTGCGGCAGTAGGCCGGCCACAACAGCAGCGCGAACAGGAACGCCGGCGACACCGGCTCGTCGGCGGCGATGCGGGCATCGGTGGCCCGCAGGCCTTCGAGCAGCATCCGCCGCAGCGCGCCACTACGGTTGGACGCCAGCGCCGCCGCGGTTTCCGGCATCAGCGCCGGCAGCAGGCCGTGGCGTTCCAGCCCGAGGAAACTGGCCTCGGCGTGACCGGAAAGGAACATCTTCAGGCATTCCTCGAACAGCCGCGCGGGCGATGCCTCCTGCAGCAGCGAGGCCAGTCGCGGCAGGGGGTCGGCGCTGGCGGCATCGATCGAGAACCGCAGCTTGGCCGCCAGCCGCACCGCGCGCAGCATGCGCACCGGATCCTCGCGATAACGGGTTTCCGGATCGCCGATCAGCTTGAGGACTCGGTTGCGCACATCCTCGAAGCCGCCGACGTAGTCGCGCACCGAGAAATCCGAGATCGCGTAATACAGCGCGTTGGCGGTGAAGTCGCGGCGGACCGCGTCGTCCTCGATGGTGCCGTAGACATTGTCGCGCAACACGCGGCCGTCTTCACCGGTCTCGCGATCGCCGCTGCCGTCGTCGCTGTTGGCGCGGAACGTCGCCACTTCGATGATCTCGCGCCCGTAGACCACATGGGCCAGGCGGAAACGGCGCCCGATCAGCCGGCAGTTGCGGAACAGGTGCTTGACCTGCTCCGGCGTGGCGTCGGTGGCCACGTCGAAATCCTTGGGATGCTCGCCCACCAGCAGGTCGCGGACCGCGCCTCCCACCAGATAGGCGCCGTAGCCGGCCTCATGCAGGCGATAGAGCACACGCAGCGCGCTGGGGCTGATGTCCTTGCGCGAAATGGCGTGCTGATCGCGGGGAATGGCGTGCGGCGCGGTCTGAAGTTGCGTGGTTTCGGTCATCGAGACGGAGAGTCTTGGGGCGCTGGCGGGCGAGATTGGCGAAGTCGTCGGGGGACCGGCTATACTAGCAGGCCTGTCGGCTCTGCCTGCCCTTCCCTGCCCTCACCGGCTCCGGACACGCGCTGCCGACATCCGTTTCGCAGTTCATGCTCCCTTCGTCTAGAGGCCCAGGACGTGGCCCTCTCAAGGCTAAAACACGGGTTCGAATCCCGTAGGGAGCGCCATTCCCGGAAACCCGCGCAGCCATGCGCGGGTTTCTTTTTTTTCGCGCGCCGGAGGATCTGCCCGGCACGGGCGACACCCATGCGACCATTTGTCCCCTTCCCGGTCGGCACGGCTTCGCCTGCCGGCCCGCTCGCTTTACACTAGTGCCCTGCCGCTTCCAGGGTTGGAATCATGCCTTTCGTCGTCACCGAAAACTGCATCAAGTGCAAGTACACCGACTGCGTGGAGGTCTG
>JAYRTK010000078.1:0-1715 GCA_041919595.1 Lysobacteraceae bacterium | reverse complement strand
CCGGAATGCCCTATCAATGCGATCTACCCGGAGGACGACGTTCCGGCCGGGCAGGAAGCCTTCGTGGCCCTCAACAAGGAACTCTCCGGGATCTGGCCGGTGATCACCGCGCGCAAGGATCCGCTGTCCGACGCCAAGGAATGGGAAGGCAAGCCGGGCAAGCTGCCGCTGCTGGAACGCTGATCGACCGGCGGGCCGGAAACGAAAAGGGCGCCCGAGGGCGCCCTTTCGCATGGCATGGCGATGACGGTTACTGGCCGCCGAGCGTCGCCTTGAGCGAAGCGATGAGGCGCGCCGCGCTGTCGTTGTCCGCCGGGAGACCGCGCGGATCGACCGCGGACACCGTGCTGCGACCGCCGGCCTCGGTGATGCGGATCAGGAACTTCTGCCCCTGATAGTCGACATCGTAGGCACCGAGCAACTGGGCCCGGCTGGCGATCGTGAGGTCCGGCGTGGCCGCCAGCGCATCGCCGACCCGGGGGAACACCGAGGCGCGATCCCCAGCGACGCTGAACCCCAGCGTGCGGCCCGCCGGCGTGGTCGCGGACAGCGAGGAGCGGGTCACCGAGCCGCTCGCGGTGGCCGTCAGATTGCGCTCGGCCTCGGCCGCATCGAATGCCGGCGGAAACTCGAGCGGGCGCTGCGATTCCTCGACCGCGTAATAGTCTTTCTTGCGGAACCAACTGCAGCCCGAGGTACCGAGCACGGCGGCGGACATCGCGACGAGGACCGCGAGGGTCGCGGTGCGCGACAGGGCATGGCGGAGGTTCTGGCGGATCGGGGACATGGGATCTCCTGGAAAAAACGATACGGGCACGGCCCGGCAATGCGTTGCGAGCGCGGATCAGCCGACCTGCGCCAGCGGTGCGGCGGTCTGGCGCTCGATCACGGCGATGCGTGCGGCGATCGCATCCGCCGCCGTGGCATGGACGTCGGAAAGCGGGGTCAGCGGCAGGCGCAGGCCGTGACCGATGCCCTGACGGGCCAGGATCGCCTTGACCGGAATCGGATTGGGCTCGATGCCCATGAAATCGAAGATCGGCTGCAGTTCGGCGTCGAGCGCCTCGGCTTCGGCGCGGCGGCCGGCGCGGGCCAGATCGCACAGTCGCCGCATGGCCGCCGGCAGTGCGTTCGAGGCGACCGAGATCACGCCATCGGCACCGGCGAACATCGCCCGCGCGGCGGTCGGATCGTCGCCCGACAGGATCGCGAAGGTCGGCGAGCGCAGCGCCAGCAGCTCGGCCATGCGGTCGGGCTCGGCGCGGGCCTCCTTGATCGCGACGATGCGCGGATGCGGCGCCAGCGCGGCGACCGTGACCGGCAGCAGATCGCAGCCGGTGCGGCCCGGCACGTTGTAGAGCAGCACGGGCAATGCGCCGTCGTCGGCAACCGCCCGGTAATGCGCGATCAGGCCGGCCTGGGTCGGACGCACGTACGGGGGGGTGACCACGAGCGCGGCATCGGCACCGCAGGCCGCGGCGCGGCGGGTCAGCGCGATGGTCTTGGCGGTGTTCGACAGGCCGGTCCCGGCGAGCACCGGAATGCGTTTGGCGACGAGCGCCACCGCGCGGCGCAGCAGCGCCTCGTATTCGTCGTCGCCGAGGGCGTTGGCCTCGCCGGTCGAGCCGGCCACCACCACCGCCTGGGTGCCGGAATCGATCTGCGACTGCAGCAGACGATCCCACGCGGAGAAATCGAGGTCGCCGGACGCCGTG
>JAYRTK010000077.1:0-12412 GCA_041919595.1 Lysobacteraceae bacterium | reverse complement strand
TACATCGCCATGTCCTCAGGCGAACTCGACACGCTGCAGGCCGCGTTTCGCGCCGCAGGCGGTCACTGGTCGACGTTCGTGATCTGGGCGAAGAACACCTTCACCCTTGGACGCGCGGACTACCAACGCCAGTTTGAGCCGATGCGCATGGCACAATAACCAGTCGGTGCCGGCGCCCGCGATCTATTTTCGTGCCCGTCGTGCGCCACGCAAGGATGGCCCCTGCGCACTCGCAGGCAACGTCGCAGTCGCTGCCTCGCGCGTCGTCGATGTTTTCAGCGTCGTGCTCAGGGCATCGGCATCGTCCACGTAGATGCGAATGTCGCGCACGTCCGGACTCAGCAAGCGCCCCCAATTCATCGCGGTCACGACGTCGGTCGCTCCGAGCGGACTGACCATCTCGAATACCACCGGCAATCCCGCCTCGCACATGATCTTGCCATGCCCCTGCGTGCAGGTCGGGTAGTTCGGCTGCAGGTTCTCGATGAAGATGCCGACATCGCCCGCGGCACGTGCCCAAGCCAATGCGTCGTTGGTCAGCGAGCCATTGGCGTCGCCGACTTCGTAGAACTCATGCACTTGCAACGGTGCGATGCCGTGCGCGGCCACATAACCGGCTTTCACGGTATCTTCGAGCACCGACCTCGAGTACCCCGAGACCGTGGTCGGATCGTTCTCACCGGCGATCGTGCGCAGATAGCGCATCCCCGGCAGCGGCGAATGCACGAGGTATTTCAAACGACTGTAGTAGGCCGGCGAAGGCGCAGCGCGGCAGACCCGTTTTCCGTCGATGACATAACACGCGGTGGTCGTCGCGCTCGGCGTGGGCCGGATCACCAAACGTCGAATCGCATCGTAGATTTCGCGCTGAGCACGCATCGCCGTCGGCGACCATGGCGCTAGTCGCGTCACCGGAATGCCGTATCCCGGGTGCCTGGGATTCGGGTCGGTGTAGACCCATGTGGCCTCACCGCGCGCAGCGCCGTACGTCACCACCGACGCCGGCATGCCGCTGAAGAGCGTCAGGCTCGATGGCAACCCCAGTGCTTCGGCCTTGGTCAAGGCGCTTTCAATCGCATCCAGGCAGATCGTGAACTTGCCGTTCGCGTCGACCGATGTAATCAAGGTGTCCATCGGTATCCGGATGTCGTAGGCCTTGCCGGTCGTCCATGGCGCCGTAGCCCATGGACGCGACAGATTCGCTGTGCGGTCGATACCGCAGGGTGTGGTGGTGCCCCGCTCGGTATCCAGCACGGACACTGTTTGCGCGGCAGCCTCTCGCACCGTACACAGCGCAAGCATCACGCCGAAAGCCTGAAATATCGACAATTTGCGCATGAAATAACCTCTCCTTCGGGGGCAATGGGCATGCCCAAGAACGTCCGAAGGGCGGTGCGGTTGACCGCGCTGAAGAAAACAGGGTCTTCGCCTGTCTCAGTCCCCTAGAAATTCCACCTGATCGTGTCGGTTCCATGGTGCGGATTGGGGTGGGGTGTCATGCGACGTCCCCCAGGCGGGTCGCGCAGAAAGCATTTGTGCAGCGACGCGAGCAGATGGTGGGGGATGCGCTCCAGCTTGCCCTTGACGTCAACCATTGGAATCGCGTGCATGAACACGAAGATCCCATCGTGATGCCTCTGGACTTCACTGACGACGTTGAGTGGCGATTGAATGCCCCCGATGTCGATGACAAGGCTGCCTGAACGTCAATTGAGCTATGCTACGATTTCGCATGAGAAAGCGTTTGGATTCCGGTTGCTTAGGCATGACCAAATTACAGTCCGGCAACGTCCGGACATGCCAACGAAAAACCCCGGAGAACTCCGGGGTTTTTCGTTATCCGCATTCCGCAGGACTGGGCGTTCCCGCCGCGGGATCGGCATGCGGGAACAGGGTGGTTTCCCTGTTCCGGTGAACCGGTCAGAGGTCGTCCTTGCCCGGCGTCAGTTCCATTTCCAGATTGTCGGCCTGCTCCGCGACCGCGGACAGCAGCGTGCGCAGTTGGGCCGGTTCGATGCTGGTGGGCAGTTTGGCGGCGAAGTACAGGCCGTTGCCGGAGATCATCCAGCCGCCGATCTTGTAGGTGGCGTTCTGCTCAAGCAGTGAGCGCAGGCGCGCGACATCCAGCTTCTTGCCGTCCTTTTCGAGGAACGCGGGCGCGAACGCGGTGTAGAACTGCACGCCGCTGATGTCTTCGACCTTCGGGGACACGAACACGAGTTGCGAGCGCTTGTCCTGGGTCCAGTTGATGACGACCTTGAAGTCGCCGTCGCTGTCGACTTCGAACGGCAGTTCGGAGCCCTTGAGCTTGAGCTCCAGAATGGCGTTGCCGGACGACGCCGCATGGGCGAGCGGTGCGATGGCGAAACCGGCGGCGAGGAAAGCGGCGAGGCAGATCAGGCGCATGGTGGCGTGCTCGGATGAAAGGGTGTGGCGAGAATTTTCGGCGGGTGCGCATCGTGGGGCCATCCCGCATCTGCGGGGTGGACGCTATGGGGCGCCGACGGCATTGATAGCGGTGCCGCCACCGACCTTCCCGGCGGCATTCGAGGAGACTTCATGAAAAAGCGTGGCGGAATGCGGTGTCTGGCGGCGTGCGGCATGGGTCTGTGTCTGGCCTGGTCGGGTGCGGCGATGGCGGGTGGTTTCACCGAAGGTGGTGCGGCGTTGTGGCGCGCGCGCGCGGAGCGCTTCGTTCATGCGTTCCGCGACGAAAGACCGGGCGTCAGCACGCAGGAGGCGCTGGGGCAGGCCTGCGATGGCCTCGGCAGCGAGATGTTCCGGTATGGCATGTACAAGACGCAGGTGCCGAACTACGCGTCGGATGCGTTCCGGCGGTTGTGCGAGGGTATCGACGCGCTCAACGGCCAGGCGCGCGGGCGCGTGAAGGTGTGCAACGAGCTTGAAGGCGCGCGCAAGCAGTTCGCCAGAATCAAACCCGACGAGGCGCCGGAGGAGGTCGTGGCGGTGAGCGAACGCTTCCTGCTGCCGATGATCGACGCCCTGCTCGTCAAGGGCAAGCAGGACGACTGGCCGGGGTGCTGATCGGCGTGTCGCAGCCTGACGGTGCGCGGGGTGGCAGGCCCCGCGCCATGCCGCACGCGTTCACATTCGTGCGACAAGTCCCAGTCGCGCCGCCTCCAGCGCGGCTTCGGCGCGGCTGTTGACGTTGAGCTTGCGGTAGATGTTCTTCAGGTGATCCGACACGGTATGGCGGCTGATCTGCAGCCGTTCCGCCAGTTCCGGGAGCCTGCAGCCCTTGCTGACCAGCACCAGCACCTCGCGTTCGCGTGCGGTGAGCTGTTCGGAGGCCTCGGGCTCCGTCGGGGCCGGCGGGGCGTTGAACACCCGCAGCAGACGTTGGGCGATGGCCGGCGACAGTGGCGGCTCGCCGCGCAGGATGCCTTCCAGCGCGGCGCCGAGGCGCTCGTCCGGCTGATCCTTCAGCAGGTAGCCGTGTGCGCCTGCGCGCAGCGCGGGGAACACGTGCGCGTCGTCGCCGAACAGGGTCGTGACCACGATGATGCAGCCGGGATGTCGCAGCGAAAGCTGGCGGATCAGATCGACGCCGTTGCCGTCGGGCAGCCCGAGGTCGACCAGCGCCACATCGGGAGACGGGCCGGCCTCCAGTTGCCTGCGTGCCTGCGCGAGCGTGCCGGCGCAGGCGACCCGTACGCCCGGGAAGCGCTGCTCCAGCAATCGGGTGAGCCAGACGGACACGTCCGGCAGGTCTTCCAGGATCAGTGCGTGTGCCGGGATCGCGATCATCGGTCCATGCTCTCCGGAGCGGCGCCCGCCGGACATCCCGTCGATGCGGGGGAGACGGTGGGCGTCAGCGGGAAGCGCAGGCGCACCTTGGTGCCGCCCAGCGTGCCCGCCTGCCAGTGGATGTTGCCGTGCAGCTCGCCGGCGCGCGCCTGCATGCTGCGCGTGCCGCGTCCGCTGCCGATGCGGGCGGCATCGAAGTGCCCGTCGTCGGTCACCTCGAACACCAGTTCCTCGCCGATCCGTTCGACCACCACGCGCAGGCGATGCGGTGAGGCATGGCGCAGGGCATTGGTGATGGCCTCGCGTCCGATGCGGAACAGATGCATGGCCTGGGCGGGATCCAGTGGCGGATCGGGAAGATCGTCCCCCTGCCGCCAGTCCAGCGCGATGTCGCGGGTGTCGAGCCGCTGTTCGGCTTCCTCGCGCAGTTGCGCCAACGCTTCCAGCAGCGTACCTTCCACGCCGCGTTCCCGGGCGAGGATGGCGCGCAGGTCCTGCAGCACCTCGCGTACCAGTTGCTGATGCTCCGGCTCGCGGACGCGGTGCAGCAGGGTGAGCAGGCGGCTGCCGATGTCGTCGTGCAGGTCGTCGTAGATGCGGCGACGCTCGGCTTCCAGTGCCGTCGCCAGATCGACCTGTCGCTGCAGCGACGCCAGGCGTTCGTGGGTGTCGTCCTTCGCCGCAGGCACGGCATCGGCGCGCCTCCGCCACCAGTGCTTCATGCGGCGTCCCCGGCGGCCAGCAGGCGCTCGCGGTTCTTGCGCGCGCGGGCGTGGTCGTGGCCCAACTGCGCTTCGAGCACCGTTTGCGCGGCGCGCAACTCCCGCAGCGCATCGGCCCTGCGTCCGGCGCGGGTGAGGATTTCGCCGTAATTGCTGCGGAAGATGCCGACGTAGGGGTGCTCCGGGCCCAGCGCCGCGGTGGCGTCCGCGATGACGGCGCGCATCGCGGCGATCGCTTCGTCGTGGTGCTTGCGCTTCGACAGCAGCATCGCCAGGTTGCTGCGCGGCGCGAGGCGCTCGGGGTGCACGTCGCCGCCCTGCGCCTGCTGCGCGGCGACGATCGCGCGCAGTTGCGCCTCCGCTTCGTCCAGTCGGCCCAGGTCTTCCAGGACGTAGGCGCGCTGGTTCATCGCCATCAGCGTGTTCGGAGCCTCGGTACCGAAGCGTTCGGTGGTGGCCTGCACCAGCGTGTCCAGCAATGGTCGCGCCTCTTCCAGCGCGCCGCGCTGGATCAGCAGCGCGGTCAGGTTGTTGAGCGTGACCAGCGTGCTCGGATGCCGCGGACCGAGCGCTTCGCGACGCGCTTCGTAGGTCTCGCGGTAGATGGCCTCGGCCTGCGCCGTCCGGCCCAGCCGGTCGAGGATGCCGCCGAGCTGGTTGTGCGCGTACAGCGTGAGCGGGTGGTGCGCGCCCAGCATGGCGCGCCTGCGCCGGTAGACATCGCGCGCCAGCGGCTCGGCGGCGGCGAAGTCGCCCCGGTACTTCAGCAACCCGGCATGGTTGTGGCGTGCGGTCAGCGCGTCGGGATCGTCCGTGCCCAGCGTGCGCGAGGCCCGCGCGTCGGTCTTCGCGGCGAGCGCATGCGCCTCGTCGATGCGCCCCTGCGTTTCCAGCATCGTGGTCAGCGCGACGCCGGCGCGCACGGCGACGCGATCGTCGCCGCGCTTCTCCGCCGACTGCAGCAGGGTGCGCAGCCGCTGTTCGCCTTCGCCCGGATGCGTCTGCGGATCGACGGCGGCCGCGGCGTTGATGCGGATCGCCTGGGTGTCGAACGACTGCGCACCGCGCAGGCGCGTGGACAGCCCGTCGGCGGTTTCCAGCAGCTCCGCGGCCTGCGCGGCTTCGCCCATGTGCAGCAGCGACGTGCCCAGCGTCGAGGCCAGGCTCATGCGCGCCTCTGCCGGCAGGTGCGCGGCGCGGCTGAGATAGCCCTGTCGGGTGATGGCCAGCCATTCGCGCATGCGCAGATCGTTGCCGGTGCCCCGTTCGGGATCGGCCGACTGCAGCATGTCGGTCAGGAAGCCGTTGACCGCATCGCGCTCGGCGAGGCGCAGTTCCGCGATGCGGCGCGCTTCCGCTTCGGCCAGCGCCATGCGCGTGGACACCACGGTGGCGGCGACCAGCACCACGGCGATGGCCAGCGCGGACACCGACAGCGCGCGGTGCCGGCGCACGAACAGGCGCGCGGTGCGCCATACCCCGGGCGGCGCGGCTTCCACCGGCCGTCCTTCCGACCAGCGCCGCAATTCGTCGGCCAGTTCGGCGGCCGAACCGTAGCGATCGCCCGGATCGTGGGCGATGGCCTTCATCACCACAGTGTCCAGTTCGTCGCGCGTCGCCGGGGCGATGCGGCCCAGCGGCACCGGCGTGTGCGAGGAGACGATCTTCATCGCCGCCACCACCGACGTGGTCCCGGCCAGGCCCGGATGGGGCAGGGCGCCGCCCAGCAGTTCGTATGCGATCACGCCCAGTGCGTACACGTCCCAGCGCGGGTCGGCGGGCGTGCCCCCGTCGAGCTGCTCCGGGCTCATGTACGGCAGCGTGCCGAGCACCGAGCCGGCGCTGGTCACCCGGGTCAGATCGCTGCGTTCGAGCGCGGTGGCGATGCCGAAGTCGATGATGCGCGGTTGGTCCTGCGCGTCGACGAGGACGTTGGAGGGCTTCAGATCGCGATGGATCACGCCGCGCGTGTGGGCGAAGTGCACCGCGCGGCACAGCGATTCGAGCAGCCGCACGCGATCGCGCAGCGACGGCGAGGATGCGCCCCAGGCGTCGAGGCGGCGGCCATCGACGTATTCCATCGCCAGCCACGGCACCGCTCCGGACGGTCCCTCGACCGCACCGGATTCGTACAGCCGGGCGATGCCCGGGTGTTCGAGCATCGCCAGCAGTTCGACTTCATGGCGGAAGCGCACGGCCAGTTCATGGCTGGCGAGACTGCCGTTGAGGATCTTCAGCGCCACGTTGCGCTTCGGCGTGGCCTGACTGGCGAGCCACACGGTGCCGTGGCTGCCTTCGCCCAGCAGCGATATCCGCCGGAAAGGACCGAACGCGGTGCCGTCCTGTTGTGGTTCTTCGTCGACCATGCTGGTCAGCCCCCTTCAGCCGGGCGATTGTAGAAGAAAAACCGAGGCGGCCGATATGCGATCGAAGGGGCATGGCGGCGGCCCGGGGAGGACGCGACGCTCCGGTCGCGGGGCCGGCTCAACAACCGCGCGCAAACGGTGCACAATCGCCGTAATCGTGGCGACAAGGGGTTGCAGCGATGCGCCATTCGGCCCGGGTCTGGCAGGCCTGTCAGGACGACGTGCGTCGCTTCTGCGACGTGATCGATTTCCGCGGGTTCGCGAAACTGTACGCGGATCGCGAACGTGGGGCGAAGGTGAAGGTCGCCAAGGTGATGGACGGCGCCTTCCTGCGTGTGGACACGCCCGACACACGCGACATCGTCGAACGCATCGGCGCCTGGAGCGTCGTGCAGGCGGCCGGATTCGAACAGCGCCTGTTCCGCCAGCGCAAACGCCTCGCCGATGCCGCGCACGCCGCGCACGCAATCGACGAAGAAGGCGCTCGACGATCGGCGCATCGCCATGAACAGCATCGCGCTGGCCAGGGACACACTCGCCGGCCTGCGATGTACCGCGCCGGAAGACCGCGGATGCTGATCGCGTGCCTTTACTCGCGTTGGCGAGGCAATGACGAACGAGTGCGTCTCCAGGTGCGCAGCGCCGATCCCCGAGTCAACATCCGTTTCGGCCAGATCGCCATTGCCGCCGTCAAGACGATCCGGTCGTATCCGGCGTGTCGATGCGTGGTCTCATGAAATCCCCCTTCAGCCCAATGTGAAGACTCCATGCCATGTCGGTCGCGATCGCAGGAACCTTGATCCGTAGCAGCAATCAACTGTCGGACGTCGCACGGCAGGCCTTGGCCTGCATCAACAGCGGCCCGCAATGGCTGGACTGGGCCACGTCCAGCGCGGCGATGTATTGCGAAGCGGCGGACGAAAGCGGCTTGATCGCCCAGATTCAGCAGCGCTTGCACGCCTCGCCGATGACGCTGCTGCCAGGACTCGGGTTGTGGGTGAGTCCGGTCAAGCTCATGTCGCTGGGCAGCGCCGACCTGCGCACGTTGGGCAAGGCGGAGGCCGGCGACACCAGCGTCGCGGTGCTGGAGCAGACGAGGCGAATCTTCGCTGACCAAGCCCTGCTTGGTGAGAAGGATCTGCGTTGCTCGGGCGAATTCCTGCAGGCATTGGGTGTCGCTGCCGCGCCGTTGTTCCAGTCTTGCGGATTCGACGACCTGCTCGCCGTGCATGCGATGATGAATGAGGGGCTCGGTTCCGATGGCGACGACAAGGAACGATTGCATCAGGAAGCGGCGGCGTTCGCGGTCGAGAAGGCGCGCACCGTGCCCGAGTTCTGCGACTACTACCGGATATATCTGACGTATACGAAGAAGATGGATGCGTTGGATTCGACCGCCGTCGCGCGCAAGGCGATGGTCGACGGTGCCGTGCAGACGCTGCTGCCGTTGACGTTTGGCGCGACGGATTGCCCGCGATTACCCGATCGCCTGCCTTCACCGTATGCGGTTCGAGAATCGTTGCGCGACTGGCATGGCGATGGACGCGCGCTGGGTTTCTCCCGGTTGTCGCTGGTCGTCCTGCAGGTGGTGAGCCAGACAGCCTTCCGCACCGAGACCGGCGACGCCGCGTACGAACTGTGCGATCGATATCTGGCCTCCGCACAGGCGTTCCTGACGCGCAACACCGGCATCGAAGGCCGCATTGGACAGGACGGAAGTTCGCTGACGTTCACTGTGCGCGACGGCAGGCAACAGGCGGTGCTGCTTGTCGATCCGGACCGCGTGTTGTCGCTGGCATTCTTCGGTGCGGGGGAGCAGCCGGCCGCGACGGCATGACCGAACGATTCCGCCCCGTCCAGTCCTCAGGGTTGCGCTCTGCCGGCAAGTCCGCTCGCGCACTTTCGGGGATTCCTTCGTGTGTTTGCTGATGGCTTCATCCTCTCAAGCGTGGACGCCATCCGGGGATGGCGGGCGGTTCATCCCTGCGGTGGTGGGAGGCCGTCGGCCAATTCCGATGCTTCGGCCCAAACTCTCGCCCGGCTGAACACGATCCCGGACGTCCCGCGCGTGCCGGACATTTTTGTCGGACACTGCGCGGCGTTCCGTCTCCCCCACATGCCATGGACCCGCGCATGCGTCTTCATTCCCCCGTTTCGTCCTTTCTGTTCGCCGCCTGTCTCGCCGCTTCCGTCGCGGGCATCGTTTCCGCCCAGACCCCGCCGTCCATGCCCACGGAAGACGAACTGCAGGAAGTGCAGACGCCTGCCGGGGCGCAGGAGATCGAAACGATCGTCGTGTCCGGGCGTTACGCCGGGCCCGGGTTGTGGAAGGTGCGCAGCGGCGAGCGGGTGATGTGGATCCTCGGCACCCAGAGTCCGCTGCCGAAGCGGATGGAGTGGGAATCCGCGACCGTCGAGCGTCGCGTGTCCGAATCGCAGGAATTGCTGATGCCTCCGGACGTCGATGTCGACGTGGATGTCGGTTTCTTCCGCGGGCTGACCCTGCTGCCGTCGGTATTCAAGGCGCGCAAGAATCCGGACGGCAAGACCCTGCGCGACATCGTGCCGCCGGCGCAGTACGCGCGCTGGGAAATCCTGAAGCGTCGCTACATCGGCGGCGATCGCGGCATCGAGGAATGGCGGCCGGTGTTCGCGGCGCTGGAACTCTACGACAAGGCGATCCAGCGCTCGGGCATGACTCAGGCCTCGCTGGCCTCCGACGTGGCGCGCAAGGCGGCCAAGCGCAGCAAGGTGAAGATCACCACGCCGACCATCAAGCTGAAGATCAGCGACCCGAAGGCCGCACTGCGCGATTTCTCGAGCGAGACCTTCAACGATGTCGAATGTTTCCAGCGCGCGCTGGATCGCATCGAGGGCGATCTCGGCACCATGGCCGGCCGCGCCAACGCCTGGGCCGAGGGCGATATCGAGACGCTGCGCAATCTGCCGAGCCGCAACCAGCTGACCGCCTGCCGCGATGCGCTCACCAACACCGCGTTCGCGCGCAAGCAGGGCATGCAGGACATCCAGTCGCGGCTGGAGAACGCATGGCTCGCGGCGGCCGAGAAGGCCCTGCGCGAGAACCAGACCACCTTCGCGGTGCTGCCGATCGGTGAGCTGCTGCGCGACGACGGTCTGCTGCAGCGCCTGATCGCGAAGGGTTACGCGGTCGAGGAGCCCTGATCCGGGGCCGTGCGACGATGCCGACGGCGATCAGCTGCCGGTGTAGGGCCCGGTGCCGGGCAGCGCCCACAGCAGGCCGTGGGTGATCGTGCGCGGCAGCACGGTCAGATGGTCCTCGTCGGGCAGGACTTCACTTTCGATCCGCAGCCCGGAATGGCCGCGGCTTTCGAGAACGCGCCTGAAGCGCATCATGTCGCCGACCATGTCGGTGTTCTCGAAGTAGCGCGGCCCGTCGCCCGTCGTTTCGTAGGCGCCGATCGACAGGAACACGTTCGCCGGCAATGCGCGATGCCGTTTCGCGTAGTCCGCTTCCAGATCGAACAGCATGCGGCGGTCGAACCACAGCGACGGGCTGCCGAGAATGTAATCGCGGAACATCGTCGGCTTCGTCAGCAGCACGTAGCTGCCGAAGAGGCCGCCGAGCGAATGGCCGACGTAGACCTTGCGGTCCATGTCGGCGCGGTATTCGCGTGCGATCAGCGGGAACACGTCGCGTTCGATGTAGTCGCGGTAGGCGGCCGCCTGGCCGTAGACGCTGTCGCGGTCGTAGGCGTCCGGCGATGCGCCGGGCCGGGCGAAGGGATCGCTCGGCGTGTAGTCGCGGCGCTTGCTCGGCATCGACGCTTCGCCGACGCCGTAGGACAGACCGACGAGGATGAAATCCTCGAGGTTGCGGCCCTTCGCGCCGATGCGTCGGCGCAGGCTGCGGATCAGCGGGAATCCGTAGTCGGCATCGGTAGTGAACACGACCGGATAGCGCCGATCGTTGTCCGCGTACGACGGCGGCAGCGATACCCAGACTTCGTAGCGACGGCCGGTCGCGGTATTCGGCACCGCATGCACGACGGTGTCCGGCAGTGCGTAGCGCTCGGGCGATGCGGCCGCGGGCGGCGGCGTCCGCGCGGGTGCGATGGCCGTGGCCGCCGTCCCGGTGGATCCGGGACGCACCGAGACGCGGCCGGCGAGGAAGGCGAGAGCGATCAGCGCCAGTGCGATGAGCCCGCGTCGCGGCAGCGTCATCCCGCGATGCGCGCCGCCGGTGTTTCGAGACCGGCCTTCAACGCGGGCCAGCGCCTGAGCACCGCGGCGCGGATGCCGGCGACATCGAGACCGGCTTCGGCGAGCAGATCTTCGCGGCTGGCGTGGTGCTGGAAGGCGTCGGGCAGGCCGAGGTGCAGGATCGGCATCACGATCCCGGCGTCCGCCAGCAGTTCGGCCACACCGGAGCCGGCACCGCCGGCGACGACGTTGTCCTCCAGGGTGACGAAGCCGTCGTGGGTCTTCGCCAGTTCGAGGATCAGCGCGCGGTCGAGCGGCTTCACGAAGCGCATGTTGACCACGGTGAGGCCCAGCGCCTCGCCGACCTGTTCCGCTGCCGGCACGATCGCGCCGAACGCCAGCAGCGCGATGCCGGCGCCGCGACGACGCAGTTCGGCCTTGCCGATGGGCAGGGTGTCGAGCGTCGGCTGCACCGCGACGCCGGGGCCGGTGCCGCGCGGATAGCGCACCGCGGCCGGGCCCGGATGCCGGTGGCCGGTGGTGAGCATCTGCCGGCATTCGTTCTCGTCGGCCGGCGCCATCACCAGCATGTTCGGCACGCAGCGCAGATAACTCAGGTCGAGATTGCCGGCGTGGGTCGCGCCATCGGGGCCGACCACGCCGCCGCGATCGATCGCGAACAGCACGTCGAGTTCCTGGATCGCGACATCGTGCACCAGCTGGTCGTAGCCGCGCTGCAGGAACGTGGAGTAGATCGCGACCACCGGCTTGGCGCCCTCGCAGGCCATGCCGGCGGCAAGCGTGACCGCGTGCTGTTCGGCGATGGCCACGTCGAAATAGCGGTCGGGGTATTCCTTGCTGAAACGCACCAGTCCCGAGCCTTCGCGCATCGCCGGGGTGATCCCGAGCAGCGTGTCGTCGGCCGCGGCCATGTCGCACAGCCAGTCGCCGAAGACATCGGTGTAGGTCGGTTTCTTCGCGCCGGGCTTGGAGATCACGCCCTTTTCCGGGTCGAACGGCGACACCGCGTGGTAGCCGATCTGATCGCCCTCGGCCAGTTCGTAGCCCTTGCCCTTGGTGGTGATGATGTGCAGCAGTTGCGGGCCCTTGAGCGTCTTCAGCGTCTTCAGCGTCGACACCAGATCGCAGATGTCGTGACCGTCGATCGGGCCGGTGTAGTGGAAGCCCATTTCCTCGAACAGCGTGGACGGCACGAACATGCCTTTCCAGTGTTCTTCCCAGCGCCGTACGAAACGCGCGGTGCTGCTGGTGCGCTTGTCACCCAGCAGTTTCTTGCCGCCTTCGCGCAGCGCGTTGAGCGTGCGGCTGCCGGTCATGCGGCCGAGCATCTTGGTGAGACCGCCGACGTTCTCG
>JAYRTK010000076.1:0-12448 GCA_041919595.1 Lysobacteraceae bacterium | reverse complement strand
CGTTGCGGCCAAGCCGAAGCGCAAGGGCATCAACCCGTTCACCGGTCAGGAAACCGTCTTCGCCGCCAAGCCGGCCACGGTCAAGGTCAAGATCCGTCCGATGAAGAAGCTCAAGGACGCGGCGGTCGCCTGATCCGCGACGCCGTTTCCATCGTCGCGGGCGCGCCCGCGCCGTTGAATGCAGAGGCCGGATTTCCCCGAGGAATCCGGCCTTCGCTTTGACGGCCTCCGCATTCGCTTCCCGGATCGCTCGCATACACGCATACCGACGACGCCATGGCCAAGGCCCGCCACGCCTCCGAAGTCCGACGCTTCACCGATATCCCCAATGTCGGCCCCGCCACCGCGGGCGATTTCGCGACGCTCGGACTGCGATCACCGGCCGAATTGGCCGAATGCGACGCCTGGGCGCTCTATCGCCGGCTATGCCGCATCACCGGCGTGCGCCACGATCCCTGCGTCATCGACGTGTTCCTGGCCGCGACCGATTTCATGCGCGGCGCACCGGCCCGCCCGTGGTGGGACTACACCGCGCAGCGGAAGGCCGCGTTCGACGGCGAATGAGCCGCGCGATCGTCGACAGACGGAACATCGGCGACGCCCCCGCCCGGGGTGCGGCCCCGGATCACCTCGCGTTCACCGCGGTGGGCTAATCTGCGCGGACCGTCCGGGGAAGCCGTACCATGATCGATCCGCGCCGCCGCACCCTCCTGCGCACCGCCGCCCTGCTCGCCGTCACCGCGACCCTGTCCGGCTGCGCGGCACTGCAGACCGCCAGCGCCCTGATCGGCAACCAGGTGTCCTTCAACGCCTCGCAACTGCAGGCGTATCTCGACCGCCACTATCCACGGCAGTACGACCAGCTCGGTGGCCTGGTCAAACTCAGCGTACTCAATCCGCAGTTGGCCATCCCCGAGGACAGCACCCGCCTGCATCTGGATTTCGATGTCGGCCTGGACGGCCTCGGCATGCGCGGCGACAAGCCTGCCGGACATTTCGCGTTGACCAGCGGCCTGCGCTACGACCCGCGCAGCAACGCGCTGTATCTGGAGGAGCCGGAGCTCGAATCGGCAGACCTGCCGCTGCTTGGCGGACGCATGAACGCCACCGGTCGCGACCTCATCAACGGCTGGCTGCGCGACTATGCGCGCAAGGAGCCGGTCTATCGCCTCGATGCCGACCTGCTCGACCAGCTCGGCGAGCGCCGCGTCGCCGGAACCCTGATCCAGAACGGCCGCGTGGTGATCAAGCTCGACCGCTGAGCCTCGATCACAACTCGAACCGGTAGGACAGCTTGACCAGCAGTTGTTCGCTGTCGCGCAGATCGAACGCGCTGCGGAATTCGTCGCCGGCCGAATACGGGCCGGGGCCGGCGTCGAACCGCGAACCGCCGCGCACGTAGGCCACGTACAGATACGACAGCGGCGCGAATTCGTAGCGGTAACGCACCTGGAAACCGAGATTGCGCAGGGCGAAATCGTCGAGCGCCTCGTCGCTGCGCACCGGCGTCCCGTCGGCGGCGACCCGCCAGGCGCGCTTGGCTTCGGCATCGAGTCCCAGCGCTTCCAGACGCACGCGCAGTTCCTGCTTCCCGCCGATCAACCACACCGTACCCGCGCTGAGGAACGCCTGGTCCATGCCGTAGGTGCCGAGCAGATTGTCTTCCCGCCACAGCAGCCAGTCCGGATTGCGCTGCAGTTCGAGACCGGCGAAAAGACTGAGATCGTCGTTGACCGCGTAATTCGGCTCCAGATAGACGGTCCAGCCGCCGCGATCGAGCCCGCCGAGCCCTTCCGCGCCATAACGCACGTTGCCGTAGAACGACCAGTGCTTCTTCTTCGGGAAGAAACGCTCGGCGAAACCGAACAGCCGCCCGGGATGCCGGACCACGCCGTTGCCGCGGGTGATCAGATCGTCGTGTCCCGACGTCCAGCCGGAGAGCTCCAGGAACTGGTTGCCGCCGTCGCGACGCTCGCTGTAACGGTTGATCGCGAACGCATCCGCGATCTTCACGCCGTCGTCGTTGACCCGGCGCGACACCGCGTAGCGCCATTGATGCGAAGAGAACGGCGAATCCTCGGGCAGCCCGGTGATCCGGCGCGCCAGTTCGTAGCGCGCGTAATTGAAGTTGTTGCGTTCGAGGAAGCCGAAATCGTTGAGCTGCAGATCGCCACCGGTATGCAGCAGATACCACTGCTGACGCCAGGCGTCGTCGATCTGATGATCGATGCGGATCTGCCCGCCGGTATCGCGCACGGTCTCGCCGGCCTGATCGACGCTCGATCCGACCAGCGCGGTGCGGACATTCCAGCGCTCGTTCGGCGACCAGCGATGATCCAGCGACAGCACGTTCGCCTCGCGATCGAAGAACGGCCGGTTCACCCGGGTGATCATCGCGCCGAGTCCCTGATTGTCGAAATCCCGGGTCGTGCGCAGCGCGAAGAAATCACGACCGACATCATCGCCCTCGGTCGCGGCGAACACACCGTAGCCGAATCCGCCGGCACTGCCGTTGATCTTGACCGCGGCGAGCACGTCGCCCGCACCGTCGCGATCGTCGCGCGGACCGCCGACGCGACGGGTGTAGATCAACTGCTGGGCGTTGCCGAGCGAACCGAACGGCACCTCGAAGTAACCCTGGTTCTCGGTGAAGAACGGGCGCTTGTCGCCGAAGAAGGTTTCGATCGCGCCGAAGTTGACGACGATGCCGTCGCTTTCGACCTGCCCGAAATCGGGATTGAGCGTGCCGCTGAGCTGGAACTGGCCGTTCGGTTTCCAGAACAGATCCAGCCCGGCATCGACATCGGCCTTGCCGTCGACGTTGTCGACCAGACCGACCACGTAGGGCGTGACCGCCAACAGCGACTGGCTGAACTGCGGCACCTGGACCCTGCCGAGCACGCTGAGATAGCGCTGCTCGTTGAAGCTGATCGCCGGCCAGGTCATGCGTTCGTTGCTGTCGCCGATCACCCGGTCGAAGGCCAGGCCGATCGTGCGTGTTCCGCCGGCGTCGGCGCGCATCGGCGCGATGTGCCAGGGAATCAGCATTTCCGCGGACCAGCCGTGTTCGTCTTCGGCCACCGCATGCATCCAGAGACCGTCCCAGTCGCCGTTGAACTGGTTTTCGTTGCTGATCGTGCTGTCGGCGATGCCGTTCGACAGCGCGACCATGAAGTTGTAGCCGCTGCGACCGTCGCCGTCGAAATCGACGTAGAGGTTGACCCGGTCGACATTGCCGTTGCGGTCGCGCTGGAAGCGCTGCCGGGTGCGCGGGATGCCGGCCGGCTGACGGTTGCGGAACGCGACCGCCAGGCCTTCCTCGGTGGCCATGTACCAGGCCTCGGTGACGTGCTTCGCCGGCTCGCGCGTGAGCGGCTGGGTCATGCGGAAATCGTCGATGCGCTGCGCGCTCGACCATTCCGTGTCGTCGATTCTTCCATCGATGTGGATAGCGAGCGCCGGCAGCGGCATCGAGAGCACCGCCGCGAACAACAGAGCGCGCATGGCCGTGTCCCGTGTTGGAGATGCGGCGCATCGTGCGCCGTGCGCTTCACGGGTATCGACTGTCTTAAGTCATGGGAACTTTCGTCGCGCTCGTCACTCGTGTCACCGCGACTGTGCGGACTTTGGCGGCGAGCGGCGCAGGCACGACGCCTGCGCATCGCCGCCGACGGGTCACTTCCGGCGCTTGGGCTGCAGCATCGTGCCGGTGCACTTCTTCGCGCCGCACTTGCACGCCCACAGCTGCTTGAGTTTGGCGGTATGCGGTTCGCTCAGCACGATGCCGTAGTTGTACGTCAGTTCCTCGCCGGGCTGGATGTCGCGGACCGCCTCGATGAACACCTTGTCCTTGTGCGGCTTGCCGTTGTCGTTCTCTTCCAGCACGGCCTCGCAGTTGGGCGCGCAGCTGTGGTTGATCCAGCGCGCGATGTTGCCGTCCTCGTTGGCATCGATCACGTAGTCGTCGTTGAGCGTGAACAGGAAGGTATGGCCGTTCTCCTGCTGTTCGCCGTAGAGCCGGTCGACCTGCTTGTGGCTGCGCACCTTGCCCTTGTAGCGGACGACGCGTTCGCCCTTGCGGATCACTTCGTCGGCGAACACGCCATTGCCGTGAATGGGCGACAGACGGGCGACGATCTTCTTCTTCGGCATGCGCGGACGGGTCCTGCGGAAAGGGGACAGCCGTTGATTATGGCCGATTTTCCGCGGCCTCGCGGCGGCGGCCTGCGCCGCCGCGGGCCGCACGGCCGCCGGTCCCCGGACACGGCCGCGTTCAGAAGAACCGATGCCAGAGGCCGGTCCAGTAGAACGCCATGCCGAGCCCGGACAGCGTCCAGAACGCGGACCTGAAGCCGCGCCAGGCCTTCCAGACGACGAACACGGCCAGGATCGCGAGCACCCAGCGCAGCCACTGCGCGCGGGGCGCTCCGGCGGCCTCGGTGCCGGCACGCGTCACGAGACGGCCGAGCGCGTCGTGCATGGCGGTCTGCAGGGTGCCGTGAAGCGGGGTGTCGGTACGGGTGTTCATCGCGGGCTCCTGGGTCCGGAAGTGGACAGGGCGCATTCTCCGGATCCGTCCCCCGCGGACCATTGGCCAACGTCAGGCATCGGGGGTGATGTTCGTCACCCGCCGGAACGGTCGGGAAGAGGATCGGAGCGACCGGGGCTCCGCCGATTGAGCCGGGCTGGCGCAAAGCGTACAATTTCGGTCCTGTTTCGCTGTCCACGCTTCCCCCGATGCTCCGCGTCACCAAGCTCACCGATTACGCCACCGTCGTGCTGACCGTCCTGGCCAGCGCGCCGGAAGCCGTGCTCAGCGCCGCCGGGCTGGCCGAGCGCGCCGGGCTGGAACCGCCGACCGTGGCCAAGGTGCTCAAGCCGCTGGCGCAGGCCGGGCTGGTGCAGGCGTTCCGCGGCGCGACCGGCGGCTACCGCCTGGCGCGGCCGGCGACCGAAATCTCGCTGGTGGAAATCGTCGAGGCCATGGAAGGGCCGCTGGCCATGACCGAATGCAGCGTGCACGCGGGCCAGTGCGGGATCGAACGCTCGTGCGGCGCACGCGCCAACTGGCGCCGGATCAACGATGTCGTCGCCGACGCGCTGCGCGAGGTCTCGCTGGCCGACATGGCGCTCCCCGCCGATGCGCCGTCGCCCAAGGCCATTCCGGTCGCGCTGGCCACGATCTGAGGACCCCACCATGAATACGCCCAACGCCGCCGCTCCCGATCCCGTGCAGAACGCCGAGATCCTCGAACAGCTCGGCCGCCGCTACGAGGCCGGGTTCGTCACCGACATCGAGACCGACACCCTGCCGCCGGGCCTCGACGAAGACGTGATCCGGTTCCTCTCGGCGAAGAAGGAAGAGCCCGAGTGGATGACCGACTGGCGCCTCGCCGCCTACCGGCACTGGCTGACCATGACGCCGCCGCAGTGGGCCAAACTCGAGATCGAGCCGATCGATTTCCAGTCGATCAGCTACTACGCGGCGCCGAAGGGTCCGAAATACAAATCGCTGGACGAGGTTCCGCAGGAACTGCTGGACACCTACGACAAGCTCGGCGTGCCGCTGCACGAGCGCGCGCGGCTCGCCGGGGTCGCGGTGGACGCGGTGTTCGACTCGGTCAGCGTCGGCACCACCTTCCGCAAGGAGCTGGCCGAGAAGGGCATCGTGTTCTGCTCGATGTCCGAAGCGATCAGGGAACACCCCGATCTGGTGAAACAGTATCTCGGCAGCGTGGTGCCGGTCGGCGACAACTACTTCGCCGCCCTGAATTCCGCGGTGTTCTCCGACGGCAGCTTCGTGTTCATCCCCAGGGGCGTGCGCTGCCCGATGGAGCTGAGCACCTATTTCCGCATCAACGCGATGAACACCGGCCAGTTCGAGCGCACCCTGATCGTGTGCGAGGACAAGGCCTACGTCAGCTATCTCGAAGGTTGCACCGCGCCGCAGCGCGACGAGAACCAGCTGCACGCCGCGGTGGTCGAACTGGTCGCGCTGGACGACGCGGAAATCAAGTATTCGACGGTGCAGAACTGGTACCCCGGCGACGAAAATGGCGTCGGCGGCATCTACAACTTCGTGACCAAGCGCGGCGAGTGCCGCGGCGCGCGCAGCAAGATCAGCTGGACCCAGGTCGAGACCGGTTCGGCGATCACCTGGAAGTACCCGTCCTGCGTGCTGCTGGGCGACGATTCGGTGGGCGAGTTCCATTCGGTGGCGCTGACCCACCACCGCCAGCAGGCCGACACCGGCACCAAGATGATCCATCTCGGCAAACGCACCAAGTCGAAGATCGTCAGCAAGGGCATCAGCGCCGGTCGCGGCCAGAACAGCTATCGCGGTCTGGTGAAGGTCGAGCGCGGCGCCGACGGCGCGCGCAACCACACCCAATGCGACAGCCTGCTGATCGGCAAACGCTGCGGCGCGCACACCTTTCCGTACGTGGAAGTGAAGAATCCGAGCGCCACCGTCGAACACGAGGCGACCACGTCGAAGATCAGCGACGACCAGTTGTTCTACTGCCGCAGCCGCGGGATTTCCGAGGAAGACGCGGTGTCGATGATCGTCGACGGATTCTGCAGATCGGTGTTCCGCGAACTGCCGATGGAATTCGCGGTGGAAGCCAAGAAACTGCTGGAAGTCTCGCTGGAAGGTTCGGTCGGATGAACGCCGCGTCGTCCGTCACGTCGCCGACCCTCGGCGAAACCGATCTGCAGCGGTTGCTGGCCGGGCTCGCGCCGACGCTGGCCGAGCGTCCGCGCGCGATCCGCACCCAGCCCGCCGATGCACCGGTGCCGGCAGACGCGATCATGCTGTTCCGCGAGGACGAAGGCCTGACCGTGGTGATCGCCGCCGACGAGGGCATCGACGCCGCGCACTGGGCGCAGATCACCCTGCGCATCCATTCCAGCCTCGAAGCGGGGGGCATGATGGCGGCGATCGCCGGCGCGCTCGCCGCGCACGGCATTCCCTGCAACGCCGTCTCGGCCTACTACCACGACCACCTGTTCGTACCGTGGGACCGCGCCGCGGATGCGATGCGCGCCCTGCACGCCCTCACCGAAGGCCTACCGGCATGACCCCCAGCGATCTCATCGGCACGTTCGGCGTGTCCACCCTGCTCATCGCCTTCGTGCTCAACCAGCGACGGATGATCTCGGAACACTCGCGCACCTTCCTGATCATGAACATGATCGGCGCCCTGCTCTGCGGCTGGTCGGCATGGCTGGTGCGCTTCATGCCGTTCGTGGTGCTGGAAACGGTGTGGGCGCTGTTCGCCGCCTGGGGCCTGTGGCGCTGGTCGCCCGCGAATGCGGACTGACCCGGCCCGACGGCGACGCGCCTCCGCACCGACCCCATCGACGACGACCGGGACGAGAATCATGATCCGCAGCGACAAGAGGTCGACACGCCTGATGCTGATGCTGTGCGCCGGCATCGCGGTGGGCGCCTGCAGCCGGCCGCAGGACGCACCCGCCGCCGCGCCGGCCGCGGACGAAGCCGCCGCGCCGGCATCCACGGCACCGGCGCCGCCCGCAGCGCCGCCGTCGACACCAGCGCCGTCCACCGCAACCGACGCGCCGCTCGTACCGAAGACCTACGAATTCGCGTTCACCGCGCGCGGCGATGCCGCCGACAAGGATGCCCGGGTCGTGCGCTGGGAAGGCGGCCCCTGCGGCAACTCGCCGGTGGCGCGGGTGGCGGTCATGCCGATCGACGACAAGATGCTGCTGCCGGATTTCGTGGTCGAGTACGACGCCTCCGGCCAGGAGATCAGGCGCTGGGGCAAGCCCTACGAAGCCGAAGTGATCGGTCTGGACGGCGACCGTCTCTCGTTCCGCACCGACACCTCGCACGCGTACTGGACCGATCCGGCCGGTGCGATCGGCGCGCTCGAAGCCGGCGACACGCCGCCACCCGAGCTCGACGCACCGCTGCTCGACTGCCCCCCGCTGCCGAGCTTCGCGGAATCCGAATACGAACAGTGCCACGACGTCGCCGACGCCGCCGGCCAGCGCCGCAAGCTCGCCTGGGAAGGCGTCTGCAGCTGAGCGCCCCGGCACACATCGCGACTTTCCCGAGAACCGCCGCCCCCCACACGACGACATCATCATGCTGAAAATCGACAACCTCCACGCCCGCGTCGCCGGCAGGGACATCCTCAAGGGACTCTCGCTGGACGTGAAGCCCGGCGAAGTGCACGCCATCATGGGCCCGAACGGCGCCGGCAAATCCACGCTCGGCAACGTGCTGGCCGGGCGCGAAGGCTATGAGATCGATGCAGGCGCGGTGTCCTTCGACGGCCGCGACCTGTTGACGCTGGAACCCGAAGAGCGGGCCGCCGCCGGCGTGTTCCTCGCCTTCCAGTATCCGGTCGAGATTCCCGGCGTGAACAACACCTACTTCCTGCGCAGCGCGCTCAACGCGCAGCGCCGGGCGCGCGGCGAGACCGAACTCGATTCGATGCAGTTCCTGCGCCTGGTGCGCGAGAAACTCGCGGTGCTGCACCTGAAGGACGAACTGCTGCATCGCGGCGTCAACGAAGGGTTCAGCGGTGGCGAGAAAAAGCGCAACGAGATCTTCCAGATGGCCGTGCTGGAACCGAGACTGGCGATCCTGGACGAGACCGATTCCGGCCTCGACATCGATGCGCTGAAGGCGGTCGCGGACGGCGTCAACGCCCTGCGCAGCCCGGATCGCGCCTTCATCGTCATCACCCATTACCAGCGCCTGCTCGACTACATCAAACCGGACGTGGTGCACGTGCTCGCCGACGGCCGCATCGTGCAGAGCGGCGGTCCGGAGCTGGCGCTGGCGCTCGAAGAACACGGCTACGCCTGGCTGAAGGATCGCGTGGCCCCGGAGAGCACCGCACGATGAGCGCCCTGCTCGAATCGTTCGCGGGCGCGTTCGATGCGCTGACCGTGCCCGAAGCCGCCGGTCTCGGCCCCGCGCGTCGCGAAGCGCTGGCCGCGGCGCTGCGCGACGGTCTGCCCGGTCCACGCAGCGAAGCCTGGAAATACACACCGCTGCGCGGGCTGGAGCGGCGCGCGTTCACGACCGCCCCCACGGCCGCGGCCGTCGACGCCGACGCGCTCGACACCGCGCTCGCCGCCATTCCGCATCCGCGCCTGGTCTTCGTCGATGGCCATTACGATGCCCTCCGCAGCGGCGTCTCCGCGCTGGTGATGCCCGGCATCGAAGCCGCACCGCTGTCCGCGGTGTTGCGCACCGGCGAGCCCCGCGACGCGAACTTCCTCGCGCGCCGCTACGCCGGCGCCGACGCGGTCTTCGCCAACCTCAACGCCGCACTGGCGGAGGACGGCGTGGTGATCCGGCTCGACCGCGAAGCCGCGGGTGCGTTCCCGCTGCATCTGGTGTTCGTCTCCAGCGGACGCGCCGCGGACACCGCCGCGCATCTGCGCCACTTCATCGATCTGCGCAACGACAGTCATCTGTTGCTGGTGGAACACCACCTCGCCATCGGCGGGCACAAGGGACTGTCCAACCACGTCCTCCATCTGCATCTGGGCCAGCGCGCGCGCTGCGAACACGTGCGCGTGCAGCGCGAGGACAGCGGCGCCACCGTGTTCGCGCGCACCGAGGCGGTACTCGCCCGGGAGGCGGCCTATGCCCGCCTCGATCTCGAACTCGGTGCCGCGCTCTCGCGGCACGAACTGGACGTGCGCCTCGAAGGCGATGGCGCCCGGCTGTCCTCCGGCGGCGTGCTGCTGGCCGACGGCAGGCGCCATGTCGACACCCGGCTGGCGATCCAGCACATCGCCCGCGACACCACCTGCGATCTGCAATGGCGTGGCCTCGCCGCCGGGCGCGGACGCGCGGTGTTCCATGGCGGCATCACCATCCGCGAGGGTGCCGACGGCAGCCGTGCCGAACTGTCGAACAAGAATCTGCTGCTATCGGCGGAGGCCGAGATCGATACCCAACCGGTGCTGGTGATCCATGCCGATGAGGTCCAGGCCGCGCACGGCACGACCGTCGGCCAGATCGATCCGACCGCCCTGTTCTACCTGCGTTCGCGCGGCCTGCCCGAAACCGAGGCGCGCGCCCTGCTGACCGCGGCGTTCTGCCGAGAAGTCCTGGCCATCGTGGGCGAGAGCGCCTTGCGCGATACGCTGACCGCCACCCTCGACGCCCATCTCGCCCGGGTGACGCCCGCATGACCGCTCCCCGCACGCCCGACTGGACCGCGATCCGCGCCGACTTTCCGCTGCTGGCCCGCGAGGTCCACGGCAAGCCGCTGATCTACCTCGACTCCGCGAACACCGGTCAGAAACCGGCGACGGTCATCGACACGGTCGACGATTTCTTCCGCCGCCACAACGCCAACGTCAGCCGCGCGGTGCACACGCTCGGGACCGAAGCGACCGAGGCTTACGAGGCCGCGCGCGCGAAGCTCGCCGGCTTCCTCAAGGTCCATCGCGACGAACTGGTGCTGTGCAGCGGCACGACCTTCGCGATCAATCTGGTCGCGTATGCGTGGGCGCTGCCGCGGCTGAAACCCGGCGACGCGATCCTGCTGTCGCGGATGGAGCATCACGCCAACATCGTGCCGTGGCAGTTGATCGCCGAGCACACCGGCGCGACGATCAAGGTCGCCGAGATCCACGAGGACGGCCGCCTCGATCTCGACGCGCTGTCCGCGGCGATGACGGCCGAGGTGAAGCTCCTCGGCCTGACCCACGTCAGCAACGTCCTCGGCACGGTCAATCCGGTGCGCGAAATCTGCCGCGAAGCGCGCAGGCGCGGCATCGTCAGCGTGATCGACGGCTCGCAGGCGGCGCCGCATCGCGCGCTCGACATCCCGTCGCTGGGCTGCGATTTCTACGCCATCACCGGCCACAAGATGTGCGGCCCCACCGGCACCGGCGCGCTGTGGGCGCGACGCGAACACCTCGCCGCGATGCCGCCGTTCCTCGGCGGCGGCGAGATGATCAAGGAAGTCCGCTTCGAAGGCACGGTCTTCAACGACCCGCCGCATCGTTTCGAGGCCGGCACGCCGAACATCGCCGGCCATATCGGTCTGGGCGCCGCGGTGGACTATCTCGACGCGATCGGCATGGACGCGATCGAGGCGCGCGAAGCCGAACTGCTCGCCCATGCCAGCGAGGAACTGCGCCGGATCGATGGTCTGCGCATCCTCGGGAATGCACCGGACAAGGCGGCGGTGATCAGTTTCCTGGTCGAGGGGGCGCATGCGCACGATCTCGCCACCCTGCTCGATCTCGAAGGCGTCGCGGTGCGCTCCGGCCACCACTGCGCGCATCCGCTGATGCGCTTCTACGGCGTGGCCGCCACCTGTCGCGCCTCGTTCGCGTTCTACAACACGCACGAGGAAATCGACGCTTTCGTCGCGGCGCTGCACAAGGTGCGCGGGCTGCTCGGCTGAACGGAACACGACCATGACCGCACTCACCTTCCGCAACGCGACCCACGACGACATCCCGGCGCTGATCGCGCTGGTCACGTCCGCCTATCGTGGCGAGGTCAGCAAACAGGGCTGGACCACCGAAGCCGACATCCTGGACGGCCAGCGCATCGACGCCGACATGCTGCGGGCCGATCTGGCGCTGCCCCGCAGCGCGATCCTGCTGGCCGAAGCCGACGGTCGGCTGATGGCCTGCGCGCACGTCGCGGTGGAGGATGGCGCCGGTTATTTCGGGATGTTCTCGGTCGCCCCCGAGGCCCAGGGCGGCGGCATCGGCAAAGCCGTGCTCGCCGAGGCCGAGCGCATCGCCCACAAAGACTTCGGCTGCAGGCGCATGCGAATGACCGTGATCGACTGCCGCGACGAGTTGATCGCCTATTACGAACGCCGCGGCTACGCGCGCACCGGCATCAAGAAGCCGTTCCCGTACGGCGACCCGCGCTACGGCCAGCCGAAGCGCGACGACCTGCGGTTCGAGATTCTGGAAAAGACGCTCGGGGAGTCGCCGCGATGAGCGATTGGGTGTTCGTCTGCGCCACCGGGCAACTGCTGCCCGGCGAAAAAGCCGTCGTCTGGGCCGACGATGTCCCCATTCTCGTGGTCAATCTCGACGGCGACCTCTACGCGATCGAGGACAAATGCACGCACGACGCGTTCGAGTTGTCCTCGGGTGACGTGGACGTCGCTGAAGGCAGCATCACCTGCGTCCTGCACGGCGCCCGCTTCGACCTCCGCGACGGCCGCGCCCTGTGTGCCCCGGCCTACGAACCGGTGGCGAAATTCCCGGTGAAGATCGAACACGGCGGCATCTGGACCCGCGACGATCGCGAGTGACCATCGCGCGCAATGCGCGTTGATTTTCGTAGTTCCCGTAGGGCGTATATGGACTCCTCCCTGTTGCCAAGCGCTGTTGTTGACCTTGGGTGAGGTTGCGAGCGTATATCCGGCCTGTCGGCGAGGCATTTAGCCTCTGGCCATGATGGAGCAGTCGCGTGCGG
>JAYRTK010000075.1:0-12453 GCA_041919595.1 Lysobacteraceae bacterium | reverse complement strand
GGCCGCCTCATGAATCAACTGCGCACTTTCCTGATCTTCGCCTGGATCCTCGTGGCGACCATTCTCTGGATGGAATGGAACAAGGAGCACAGCGCGCCGACGCAGGGTGCGACCGCATCGAGCGTCGCCACGCCCACCGCGCAGCCCCAGGGTCTGCCGGCACCTGCGCTGGAAGGTGCCGTGCCCGCGGCCGCCACGCCGGCCGCAGCACCGGGCACGGTGCCGGCCGCACCCGGACAGGCGGTGGTGCAGGCAGCGCCGGTCGCCGGCCCGACCTTCACGCTCAGCAACGACGTGCTGCGCGTTGTGCTCGATGGCGGCAACGTGCGCCGTGCCGAGCTGCTCAACTTCCGCGCCAGCCGCGCGCCGGATGCCCCGCTGGTGCGTCTGTTCGACGATACGCCGAAGAATTTCTACATCGCCCAGAGCGGCTGGACCAGTCCGCAGGGCGCGCCCGGCCATGACGGTGGTTTCGTCGCCGAACAGTCGGCCACCGATGTGCAGCTCGCCGACGGCGCGAAGAACGTCAGCCTGCGTTTCGTCTGGACCGGCGCCGACGGCGTGACCATCCGCCGCACCTGGACCCTCGCCCGTGGCGAATACGCGCTGAAGGTGCGCGACGAAATCGTCAACCGTGGCACCAAGCCATGGACCGGCTACATCTATCGCCAGTTGTCGCGCGTGCCGCACGATTTCAAGCGCAGCATGTTCAATCCGGAAACCTTCAGCTTCAGCGGTGCCGCGTGGTACACGCCGGAAGAAAAATACGAGAAGCGCGGCTACGACGCCTTTCTCGACGACGACAAGCTCGATCAGATCGACGTGAAGAACGTTTCCGGCGGCTGGGTCGCGCTGTTGCAGCATTACTTCTTCACCGGCTGGATCCCGCAGGCCGACCAGCAGGCGAACTACGCGCTGGCGCAGAACGGCGAGGTCTACGGCATCAGCGCCACCGGCCCGCAGTTCACGGTCGCCCCGGGCACCCAGCACAGCTCCGAAGCGAAACTGTGGATGGGTCCGAAACTGCCGGAGCAGCTGGCCGCGCAAGCGCCCGGCTTCGATCTCACCCTCGACTACGGCGTCTTCACCATTCTCGCCAAGCCGATCCAGTGGCTGTTGGCACAATTGCACAAGCTGACCCACAATTGGGGTTTCGCGATCATCCTGCTGGTGCTGCTGATCAAGCTCGCGCTGTATCCGCTGTCGGCCGCGCAGTACAAGTCGATGGCGAAGATGCGCAAGTTCCAGCCGCGCATCCAGCAGTTGAAGGAGCGCTACGGCGACGACCAGCAGAAGTTCCAGGCCGCGATGCTGGAGCTGTACAAGAAGGAGAAGATCAATCCCGCCGGCGGCTGTCTGCCGATCCTGATCCAGATGCCGGTGTTCCTCGCGCTTTACTGGGTGCTGATCGAATCGGTGGAATTGCGCCAGGCGCCGTGGATGCTGTGGATCCAGGATCTCACCGCCCGCGATCCGTTCTTCATCCTGCCGATCATCAACATGGCGGTGATGTGGTTCACCCAGAAGCTGACCCCGATGGTCGGCGTCGACCCGATCCAGCAGCGCATGTTCCAGTTCATGCCGCTGATCTTCGGCGTGATGTTCGCGTTCTTCCCCGCCGGCCTCGTGCTGTACTGGGTGACCAACGGCGCGCTGGGCATGCTCCAGCAGGTATGGATGATGCGTCGCTTCGGCGACAAATCCACCGGCACCGTGGTCAAGCCCTGATCCGGCACCGCACGACAACCGGTCACGAAGCCCGCCGCAAGGCGGGCTTCGCGTTGGTGGACCGGAATCCGGTATAACGAGCGGACTCTCCGCGCCGCGACCGTCATGCGCAATCCGACGAACATGATCCTCATCGTCATCGGCGTCCTGTTCGCCGCCGGTGCCGTGATCGCCGTGCAATTGATCGTGCCGCAGTTCGAGGACGTGTTCCGCAACTTCGGCGCCGATCTGCCTCTGCTCAGTCGCGTGTTCGTGGAGGGCCGCGCATTCCTGTGGGTACTGCCGCTGCTGGTATCGATCGTGGCGGTACTGGTGCGTCCGCGATCGGACGGCGATATGCGGCCGGGTATCGTGGCGCTGCTGACCGGTCTCGTCATCGGCATCGGTCTGCCGATGGCGTGCATGCTCGCGATGTATCTGCCGATCTTCGGACTCGCGGGGGCGGTGAAATGAACCGGATGCCTGGCACCGAGACCATTGTCGCGATCGCCACCGCTGCGGGAATCGGTGGTGTCGGTGTCGTGCGTCTGTCCGGCGCGCGCGCGCGCGCGATCGCGGAGGCGTTGTGCGGCAAGCACCTGCGTCCGCGGCATGCGCACTACGCCCGGTTTCACGACGAACACCATGACGTCATCGACGACGGCATCGCGCTCTACTTCAGGTCACCGGCCAGCTACACCGGCGAGGACGTGGTCGAGCTGCAGGCGCACGGTAATCCGGCGCTGTTGCGCGCCCTGGTCGATCGCTGCTGCGCGCTGGGTGCGCGGATCGCGCGACCGGGCGAGTTCAGCGAACGGGCCTTCCTCAACGGCAAGCTCGATCTGGCCCAGGCCGAAGCGGTGGCGGATCTGATCGCCGCCGGCGACGTGCGCGCGGCGCGCGCGGCGCGACGGTCGCTCGACGGCGTCTTCTCGCGCCGCGTCGACGCCCTGGCCGACGCCCTGCTCGGTCTCCGTGTGCACGTCGAGGCGGCGATCGATTTCGCCGATGAACCGCTCGACACGCTCGGTGGCGCGCAACTGCGCGGCGGTCTGGCGCAGGCCGCGGCCGATCTCGACGCCCTGCTGATCGAGGCCGAACGCGGGCAGAAACTGCGCGATGGGCTGCACGCGGTGATCGTCGGTCCGCCCAATGCCGGCAAGAGTTCGCTGCTGAACGCGCTCGCCGGCAGCGAACGCGCGATCGTCAGCGACATCGCCGGAACCACGCGCGACCTGCTGCGCGAGACGGTGCACGTCGACGGCGTGGAACTGACCCTGGTCGATACCGCCGGCCTGCGCGCCGGTGGCGACAGCATCGAGCGCGAAGGCATGCGCCGTGCCGAGGCCGAGCTGACCCGTGCCGACCTGGCGATCGTGGTGCTGGACGCGCGCGATCCCGAGGCCGGGCGCCGGGCGGTGGCCGAGGCCATCGCCGACGTGCCGCAGCGGCTGTGGGTGCTGAACAAGGCCGATCTTCCGGGCGCCGGGCCGGCGGCGGGAGACGACACGGTGCTGGTCTCGGCGCGCACCGGTGCCGGGCTCGAAGTCCTCCATCGGCGCCTGCGCGCGCTGGCGGGGGTCGACACCGAAGGTACCGAAGGCGCGTTCAGCGCCCGCGGGCGCCAGGTCGACGCACTGCGCCGGGCGCGGCAGGAACTCGCCGTTGCGCGGCGACAGCTGGATGGGGATATGCTGGAGTTGGCCGCCGAGTCGCTGCGCGCCGCACACGACTGTCTGGGGGAAATCACCGGCAGGGTTGCGCCGGACGAATTACTAGGTCACATTTTTTCGCGCTTCTGTATCGGAAAGTAGAGCCGAGCCGCCCGGGGGATGCGGGCGCGTTTTACAGGGGGTGCGCTGGCACAGGATGTGCTTGCTTACCAAGACCAGCTCGCAGGAAACCACCGTGATGTCCGCCGCCCAAGACACCGTCCATTCCCCCGCCCGCCCGCTCCGGACCGCGTTCCGGACCGCCGCGCTGTCCGCCGCCCTCGTTCTCGCCATCGCCGCCTGCGGCGGCGACAAGCAGGACACCGAGACCACCGCACAGCCCGACACCACCGCACCGGCCACCACTCAGGCGCCGACCCAGGTCGTGGCCGCGCAGGTCGCCGCGATGAGTGTCGAACAGCTTCGCGACGCCGCACGCTCCGCCCAGAACGAACAGCGCATGTATGCGCCGGCCGGCAACAACGCGATGGAGTACTACCTCGCGTTGCGCGACAAGCAGCCCAACGACGCGGCGGTCGCCAGTGCCCTGACCGATCTCATGCCCTACGCGCTGATCGCCGCAGAGCAGAGCATCGGCCGCGACGATTTCAGCGAGGCCCAGCGTCTGATCGGGCTGATGGAGAAGACCGACAAGGCCGCCCCGGCGCTGCCGCGTCTGAAGCAGTCGCTCACCGAAGCCCAGACCAGCTTCGCCCAGCGCCAGCAACAGCAGGAGGTGGACGCCGAAGCCGAGAAGGAGCGTCTGGCCAAGATCGAGGAAGAACGCAAGAAGGCGCAGGAAGAGACCCAGCGCCAGGCCGCCGCCGATCTGCAGCGCCAGCAGGCCCAGCAGGCCGAATCGGCACGGCAGGCGGAAGCCGCCCGCCAGGCGGAAGCCGCGCGTCAGGAAGAGGCCCGTCGCCAGGCCGAGGCCGCGCGTCAGGAGGAAGCCCGTCGCCAGGCGGAAGCCGCGCGCAACACGCCGACGCCGGCCACGGCCAGCGCCAACGATCTGCGCGCGATCAGTACGCCGTCGCCGAAGTATCCGCCGGAAGCGCTGCGCGCCGGTCAGTCGGGCGAAGTGGTGGTCGAATTCACCGTCGCGACCGACGGCTCGGTCAGTGCCGCCCGCGTCGTCCGCGGCAACCCGCCGCGCGTGTTCGATCGCGAAGCGGTCGCTGCGGTCAAGCGCTGGCGCTTCCAGCCGGTCGCCGCGCCGGTCACCACCCGCCGCACCATCGGCTTCAAGCCGGGCGGTTGAACGCCCGCGCGGGTCGCATCGACCCGTGACCGCATCGTCGCGACGACCGCGACACTCACGGAAAAACCCGGCGCAGGCCGGGTTTTTCCGTTACGGCGGGCGGCGGCGATGGGCGCGACCTTCGGTTGCCTTCACATCGATCCGTCAGGCCGCCCGTTCGAGCGTCGTGGCCGATCCGCGTGCGATCACGATGGTGGTGGCTTCCACGACCGCGTCGCGCGCGGCGGGTGGCGGCGACGTCGACGTCGACCGATCGCGTAGCCACGCGCGGCCACCGTAACGCAGACCGCGGTGGCCGCGCGGATCGTGGAACCGCGGCGTTCGCGGCGGGTGCAGGAACAGCATTTCGGTCTTGAACAGTTGCATGGTTTCTCCTTGGACAGGGCACGACGGGGGTCGTCGCGCGCATCGCGCGACGGACAGACGAAACGGAGCGCACGCAGGCGTGCGCAAGGCGGAACCCGTGCGATCGCGGTCCGCGGTGGAAGGCGTTTTCCGGCGCCACAACGGCATGGCGGTGCGGCGGGCGCCCGGCGGCACATCCCTGTGCCGGGGGATCGCGACCCGTGCGCGCCTTCGCGGCTGCGTCGCGGGCATCCCCGTGTCCCTGTGCCTCCGTGCGGACCGGGCATCCAGTGTCTCCCGCGGCCGTCTCGCCGATTGCGATGCAGGCATCGCGAATCGCAGTCGACCGTGGAAAAAACAGCTTGTTTCGCGGGCGTTTCGCCGTTCGCGTCACGTAGGGAAGGATAGTTCGGAGGCGTCTCAGGGACTGCGATGGCGCGCGTCGTGTCGGCGTACACTGCGATCATGTCCGTCGATTCGGCCCGCCCCGTTTCCGATCCCGCGCAGCGCGCGGCGACGCTGATCGCCGGCGGCTTCGACGACTACAACGCGCGTTTTTCCGATATCACCCGCCGCGCGCGGCGACGCTTCGAGCGACGCGACTGGAAGCTCGCGCAGAACGACGCCACCGCGCGCATCGATCTGTACGAAATCTGCGTGCGCGAAACGCTCGCGCGCCTGGAGTCGCTGCTCGAAGAGCGAGTGCGTTCGCGATCGCTGTGGCGCGCGATCCTTCCGGCCTACGCCGGACGCATCGCCACGCTGCCGGATCGCGAGCTGTACAAGACCTTCTACAACTCGCTGGTCCGACGGTTCTTCCGGATCGACGGCGTCGCGCCCGATCTCGAATTCCTCGCGCTGCAGATCGTGCCCACCGGCGATCCGGCCTGTCCGGGCGAACTGCGGCATCACGCCATCGGCGCTGCCATCGACGATGCCGTGGCGGTCTGGTGCGGCATCTTCCGCGAACTCGGCTACGCCAACGGCTGGGCCGATGTCGATGCCAGCGCGCGTGCGGTCGCCGGTGCGCTGCGCCAGCGCGGCGTGGTCGGCGTGTCGTTGCTGCGCACGCCGTTCTATCGCGAGCGGCGCGCCTACCTGGTCGGTCGTGCGCATGGTGCATCGGGCGCGACCTATCCGATGGTCGTGGCGCTGGTCAGCGGCGCCGCCGGCGTGCGTGCCGATGCGGTGCTCGTCGACGATCAGCAGATCTCGATCCTGTTCGGGTTCTCGCGCAGCCACTTCCATGCCGATCTCGCCCGCGTCGGCGATGCGGTCGCGTTCCTGCACGAGCTGCTCCCGCGCAAGCCGCGGGACGAACTGTTCACGGTGGTCGGCCGGATCAAGCAGGGCAAAACCGAACGCTATCGCCAGGTGTTCCGCCATCTCGCCGAGCATCCCGACGAGCGCCTGATGCTTGCCGAGGGCGAACGCGGCATGGTGATGGCGGTGTTCACGCCGCCCGGTTATCCGGTGGTATTCAAACTGATCCGCGACCGCTTCGCGTATCCGAAGGACACCGTGCGCGCGGAGGTGGAAGAGAAGTATCGGCTGGTGTTCCGTCGCGACCGCATCGGTCGTCTGGTCGATGCCCAGGAATTCCAGCGGCTGCGGTTCTCGCGGCGACAGTTCGCGCCGGAGGCGCTGGACGAACTGCTGCGCGAATGCGCGCAGACCGTGCAGCTGGATGGTGAGGAAGTGCTGATTCGGCATTGCTACGTCGAGCGGCGCGTGCGGCCGCTGGATCTGTACGTGCGCGAGATGCCGCGACCGGCGGCCGAGCGCGTGGTGCTGGATTACGGCCAGGCGATCAAGGATCTGGCGCGGAGCAATCTGTTTCCGGGCGATCTGTTGCTGAAGAACTTCGGCGTCACCCGCCACGGACGGGTGCTGTTCTACGACTACGACGAACTGTGCCTGGTCGAGGAATGCCGTTTCCGCGCGGTGCCGCCGATGCGCGACGAGGATGAGACGCGGCCGCTCGATGAATGGCTGTACGCGGGTCCGGACGACGTGTTTCCCGAACTGTTCCCGCAGTTCCTGGGAATCGCGCCGGTGCTGCGCGAGCGCTTGCGCGCGGTGCATGGCGAGATCTTCGATCCGGCCTGGTGGCGCGAAGTGCAGGCGCGGCTCGCGGCCGGCGAGCATTTCGATGTGCCGCCGTATCCGGAGACGGCGCGGTTGCCGGAGTCCGGTGATCCGCAGGCCCGAAACGGCTGAACCCGCCGGGGGGCGGGTTCAGGCGGCTTGGTGGAGGGCGTTGGCGGCGACGGCGTCGCCGCCGGTGGGTTCGAGCGTCGCGGGGGCGGCGCTGAGCCGGAGGGCCTGGGGCATCGTCACGGGCTGGTCGGCTTCGGACGGACGACGGCCATAGGTGGGGCCGTAGGTACGCTGGTACAGGCGGGTGGAGAGGGGCAGATCGCGCGGAGCGCGGAGCCAGAGGCAACGGAACATGGTCTGTCTTCCTGTGTGGGTGAATGGCGCGGGGCGCCAGACGGGTCCTTGGGTTGGTGTACGACCGGAGATCGGGGTACTTCACGCTGCGGCGTCATGCTGCAGCGCAACATAGAATGCCGAAATTTGATGCGCTGCACAATTCGTCCCCGGTCTCCGGCGTGATGTGTTCAGTTTTCGTTTCACTGGCGGGTCGCGGGGTCATCGCGGAGAATCCGGGCCTCCTTCCTCGTACAGGTCGTCCCATGCCACGGATCGCACCGCTCGCCTTCGCTCTTGCCCTTGCCACGCCGCTGCTGGGCGCCTGCGGCGGTCTGCAGACCCGGGTCGCCGCCGAAGCCGAACGCGCGGCGGTCGTCGATGCCGCCGTCGTTGCCGAGGTCGACCAGGCGGCGCTCGATCAAGCCATCGCCGGCGATTGGCGCGACCCGAAGAACACGGCCCGCGACAGCTATCGTCATCCACGCGAAACCCTCGCGTTCTTCGGCGTGGATGCCGGCCAAACCGTGGTCGAGATCACCCCCGGCGGCAGCGGCTGGTACGCGGAGATCCTCGCGCCCTATCTGCGTGAACGCGGCCGATACACCGCGGCGATGGTCGACCCCGCGGCCGCCCCGGAAGGGCGCAGTCGCGATGCCCAGCAGAAATATCTCGCCGATCTGCAGGCGCGGCTGGCGGCCCATCCGGAACGGTTCGATCGCGCGCAGTTCCGGCTGTTCGATCCGAAGCAGCCGGTGCTGGCGACGCCGGGCACCGTCGACACGGTGCTGACCTTCCGCAACGTGCACAACTGGGTGGCCGCCGGCACCGTCGACGGGTATTTCGCGGCGTTCCATGCGGCGTTGAAGCCGGGCGGCACGCTCGGCGTGGTCGATCATCGCGCGAAGCCGGGCACCGACGCGGAGACGATGCGGAAATCCGGTTACCTCACCGAGCAGCTGGTGATCGAACTGGCGACGAAGGCCGGGTTCGTGCTGGACGCGCGCAGCGAGGTCAACGCCAATCCGAAGGACACCGCCGATCACCCCAACGGCGTGTGGACGCTGCCGCCGACCAATCGCCACGATCCCGAGGATGCGGAGATGTACCGGATGATCGGCGAAAGCGACCGGATGACGCTCCGGTTCGTGAAACCGGCCCGCGAGTGAAGGCGATCTCCCGGTCCGTGCGGGACACCGCCGCTCCGGGCGCGCGTCATCGCTGCTGCTGCAGGCGCTGCAGCAGCGCGATCTGTTCGCCCTGCGCGGCGAGGATCTTCTCGAGGTGTTCCACCCGCAGCTGATCGAGCTTGTCGTGCAGGGCCATGATCTCCAGCTCGGCCTTGAGGTTCACCGCGTAGTCGTGTTCGGCCGCGGCGCGATCGCGTGCCGCCTGGCGGTTCTGGCTCATCATGATGATCGGTGCCTGCAGCGCGGCCAGCATCGACAGCAGCAGGTTGAGGAAAATGAAGGGGTACGGATCGAACGGCCGTATCCGCAACAGCCAGACGTTGGCGATCACCCACAATGCGAGAAACAACATGAAGCCGCCGATGAACGCCCACGAGCCGCCGAGCCGGGCGACGTCGTCGGCGATGCGCTCGCCGAAACTGCGTCCGTCCGCGGGTGGCGGCGATCGGCTGGTGTGCTCGCGCCGGTGCATCTGGGTGAGCACCGCGCGTTCCGCCGCGGTGGCATGTTCCCAAGCCTTGCCCAGCCAGCGGAGGGAGAGACCGGAGAGTTCGTGGTTGCTCATGGCGAGGCTCGCGGAAGGATCTGCCGACAGCATAGATCCGGCGGGCGCCGCCGGTGAGGCCAGACAATGCTGATCGCCTTCAACAAGCCGTATGGCGTGCTTTGCCAGTTCACGGATCGCAGTGTGCCGCCGCGGCGGACGCTGGCGGACTTCGGTCTGCCGCCGGAGGTGTATCCGGCCGGGCGTCTCGACCACGACAGCGAAGGCCTGCTGCTGCTCACCGACGACGGCGCGCTGGCACACCGCATCACCGATCCGCGCCACAAGCGCGCGAAGACCTATCGCGTGCAGGTCGAAGGCGACCCGCAGCCGGAGCAGCTGGACGCCCTGCGTCGCGGCGTGCGCCTCAACGACGGTCCGACGAAACCCGCGCAGGTGCGGCGGATCGACATCGCGACCGAGATGCCGCAGCTGTGGCCGCGCGATCCACCGGTGCGGTTCCGCAGGACCGTCCCCGATGCCTGGCTGGAGCTGACGATCCACGAAGGACGCAACCGCCAGGTCCGGCGCATGACCGCCGCGGTCGGCCTGCCCACGCTGCGTCTGGTGCGGGTGGCGATCGACGCGTGGTCGCTGGGCGATCTGGCGCCGGGGCAGTGGCGCGAACAGCCGTCACCGCGGCGATAGGCGGACTTGCCGCCCACCCGCCGCCGCCCATGTCCGGTTTGCGCCGCGAACCCGCGTTCGGCGTGCGACCGGGGCATCCGCCCCTCGTTTGAGGAAACATCATGGGCAGGACCTTGATCGCATGGTCGATCCTGTGCGCGGGTGCGGCGCAGGCGGCAGACAGTTCGTGGGACGGGTTCCACATCGGCCTCGACGCCGCGCGCATCCGTGGCGATGCTTCGACCGGGGCGACCCTGGGCGGGCAATGGAACGGGTATCCGGGCGCGGCGCAGGTCGCCGACGCGCTCGACGTCGATCCGGCGCTGTCGGGGACCGGACTCGGCCTGCGCTTCGGCTACGACCGCACGTTCGGCGGGCATTGGGTGGTCGGTGTGGAAGGCGATGTCCGGCAACCGCGCGGCGAAGCGTCGAAGACGACGTCGACCACGATTCCCGGCGGCGGCGAAACGCCGACGGTGCAGGTGCGCGCCACCAGCGCGGTCGAGATCGATCGCGCGTACTCCTTGCGCGGCCGCGTGGGCTACGCGACGCCGCGCACGCTGTGGTACGTCACCGCCGGTTACGGCGCCAGCGCCGCGGACATGCGCACCGATTTCGAGTACGCGATTCCCGAAACCGCGTCCGCCTTCCGCAAGGCCGGGAGGACCTCGGTGTCGTCCAACGGGGTGCTCTGGGGCGTGGGTGTGGATTGGCGGTTCGCCGCGCACTGGCAGGCCGGTCTGCGTTACACCCGCGCTGGCGGCGATCACACCGCCGACTACGCGCTGCAGACGGTCGCGCGCAGCGGCCAGTTCACGGTGCAGCCCCCGGACGCCTTCACCGAGCGCGTGCGCCACTCGGCCGGGCACGACAGTCTGGTGCTGAGCGTCGGCTATCGGTTCTGAGCGTGGCGGGTCCTGCAGGATCCGCTTTTTTGTGGGAGGGCCGGAAGGCCCGAGGTCCGCGGAAGGGTTGTCCGCCATCGATCGGGCCTTCCGGCCCTCCCACAACCGCCACGACAACGACCGTGGCGAACCCGGTTCAGGTGCCTCTGGGTTTGGCGCGGTGGGTGGCGGTGGCGGACCAGGGATCGTCGGGCCACGGATGTTTCGGGTACCTGCCCTTCATCTCCTTCTTCACTTCCGGATAGGTCCTTTCCCAGAAGCTGCGCAGGTCCTGGGTGACCTGCAGCGGGCGTCCGCCGGGCGAGAGCAGATGCAGCGTCACCGGGATGCGGCCGTCGGCGACGCGCGGCGTGTCGGCGAGGCCGAAGAGCTCCTGCAGTTTCACCGCGAGCACCGGCGAGACCGGTGCGGCGGTCGCATCGTCGAACGCATACTCGATCTTCCGTTCCATGCCCGAGGGCACGACGATGCGGGTGGGCGCCAAGGCATCGATGCGTTGGCGCAGCGCCCAGTCGACGCCCGACTTCAAGGCGTCGCCGAGCTCGTCCTCGCTCAGTGCATCGAGCCGGGTCCTGCCGGCGAAGGCGGGTTTCAGCCAGACCTCGAGCGTCGCCAGCAGCGCCGCATCGGACAGATCGGGCAGCGGCAGTTCCGGCATCCACGCATGCAGGCAGCGCACGCGTGTGCGCCATTGCGTCAGCGATTCGCGCCAGGGCAGCGCCTGCAGGCCCAGCGCGCGCACCGCCTCGGTCAACGCCTGTGCGGCGAGGGCCGGATCGACCCGGCCTGCCGGGCGCGCATCGAGCACGATGCCGTCGAAACGCTGCACGCGTTCGGCGACCAGCGCGCGTCGCGCATCGTCCCAGCGCACTTCGTCGCGATCGGAGAAGCGCTGCGGGAAATCGCGCCGCAACCGCGCCTGGTCCACCGGCGTCGCGCGCAGCACCTTCGCGTCCCGGGCTTCGAAACGCAGGTCGCAGGCGACGATCCAGGGCTCGCCGATCAGCGCGCTGTCCTCGAACAGCTGCGCCATGCGGCCGTTGGCCAGCGGATAGCGCCGCAGGTCGCTGCCGTGACGATGCCCGATGCGATCGGGAAAGGCGTGCGCGAGCAGATCGCCGAGCGCGTGCGCCGGCACATCCGCAGGCGGCCGGGCATCGCAGCGCAGGCGTCGACGCCACTGCGCCGCCGCCGCGTCGATGGCCTGCAGCGCCGGACGCGAGGCATCGGCCGGCGTGCGGCCGCCGCGGAACGCGACCAGCGCCTGCCGGCGTGCGGCCAGCGCATCGCTGCGGCCACTGCCGGGACCCGCGCGCAGGGGATCGCGTGCTTCGATGAGTGCCGCCAGATCGCAGGCGAGCGCGGTCTCGCGATCGTCGTCCGCCGACAGCAACATCGCCGCCAGACGCGGATGGGTGCCCAACGCCAACATCTTCCGCCCGAGCGCGGTGATGCTGTTCTGCGCATCCAGACCGCCGAGTCGTTGCAGCAGATCGCGCGCGGCGGCCAGCGCGCCGGGCGGCGGCGGGTCGACGAAGCGCAGCGCGTCGCTGCCCCAGGACGCGAGCTCCAGCGCCAGCGACGCCAGTTCCACCTGCGCGATCTCCGGTCGCCGCTGCGGATCCAGACGCTGCGATTCCGGCCAGAGTCGGTACGCCCAGCCCTCGGCGACGCGGCCCGCACGGCCCGCGCGCTGGTCGGCGGAGGCCTGCGAGATCGCGACCACGTC
>JAYRTK010000074.1:0-12574 GCA_041919595.1 Lysobacteraceae bacterium | reverse complement strand
CTGCACGCACCATTTCGCGCGGTGCGCGTAGGTCGTGCAGAGGGTGTCGAGATCGCGATGGGTGCTCAGCATCACGTTGCCCAGCGTCAACACACCGCCGGGGCCGAGCGGAAAGCCGTGGAAGACCAGGGCCAGTTCGTTCCGGCGCCATTTCGGCCGCGCGCCGAACGGCATCGCCAGGGTGCCGGCGATCAGGCCGAGCAGGCTGTTGGGGGCGGCCCACAGTCCCCCCAGCACCAGCGCCGGAAGCCGCCAGCGTGCGTTCAAGCGGCGCTCTCCTCCGGAATCAGCAGCCAGAGGATCACGTAGACCAGTATCCCGGGGAACGCCGCGGACAGGGCCGAGACCAACACATAGACGATGCGCAGCAGGGTCGCGTTCCAGCCGAAGCGTGCAGCGATGCCGCCGACCACGCCGGCGAGCACGCGGTCGTTGCGGATACGGACAAGGGTTCGGGTGGCGGCCATGCGGATCTCCGGCGTCGGGGCCCTTCGAGTCTAGCGTCCCGCCGTCGCGCGCAGCGCCTGCAGTTGCAGCCGGAACCAGTGGGCCGAGGTTTCCGCGGCCTTGCCGGGACATCGCACGTGGTAGGGCTTGCCGCTCATGCTGCTCTCGCTGGCGGCGCGTTCGATGAACAGTTCGGCGGTATCGGCCTGGCCGCGCTTGCGCAGATAGTCGAATTTCTTGCGCAGATGGCCCTGCGCGGTCTTCGCGTCGTACCACTGACCGTTGCGCTCGAACCGGCAGCCGGATGCGCCGAGCCCGGCGATCAGCGCGTCGATCTCGCGCTGCGCCTGCGGCGAAGGCGCGGCCTGCGCCAGGGCGGTGGCGGTCGCGAGCACGATGACCAATACCGTCCTGCGCATCATTTCGCGCGCTTCGCCAGCCAGTCGTGGATCGCGCCCGGCACTTCCTTCTGCGCGCGGCCGGAGACGTAGATGCCGATATGGCCACCGCGGAACGAGAGTTCTGCGTAGTCGCGGCTGCCGATCAGCCCGCCGAGCGGTTTCGAGGCCGACGGCGGCACCAGATGATCCTGTTCGGCGTAGATGTTGAGCACCGGCATGTCGACGACCGCCAGATCCACCGGGCGACCACCGATCTCGATCCCGCCTTCGACGAACCCGTTGCCCTGGTAGTACTGACGGATGAACTGGCGGAAGGCTTCGCCGGCCTGATCGGGGGAATCGAAGATCCATTTCTCCATGCGCAGGAAGTCCTCCATCGCCTTGCGGTCGTCGAGGATATCGACCATGCCCACGTACTTCTGCACGAACAGCCGCCACGGTTTGAGCGTGAGGTAGCACAGATTCATCAGGTCGGCCGGCACGTTGCCGAGCGTGTCGACGAAGAGATCGACGTCGAGGCCGCGGGTCCAGTTCGACAGCATGTTGTCGTCGGTGTGGAAATCCACCGGCGTGACCATGGTGATGAGATTCTTGACCTTGTCCGGATGCAGCGCGGCGTAGGTCAGCGAGAACGCGCCGCCCTGGCAGATGCCGAGCAGATTGATCGCATCGAGGCGATGGCGGTCGCACAGGAAGTCCACCGCGCCGTCGATGAAGCGCTCGATGTAATCCTCGAGCGTGAGGAAGCGGTCGGAGCGGTCGGTGTAGCCCCAGTCGATGAGGTAGACGTCCTCGCCCAGCGCCAGCAGGTTCTTCACCAGCGAGCGGTCGTCCTGCAGGTCGACCATGTAGGGGCGGTTGACCAGCGCGTAGCAGATCAACAGCGGCACTTTCGCGGTCGGCGTGCGCTCGCCCCGGAAGCGGTAGAGCACGACCTTGCCATCGCGCCAGACCTCTTCCTTCGCGGTGGCGCCGTAATGCACGTCGTCGAGCGCGTGCAGCGTGGCCAGCCCCGCGCCGAGTTTCTGCTGCAGGGTGGCCGCTTCCTCGGCCAGCTTGTCGGGCGTCAGATCGAACGGTGTGCGGTACATGTCAGCGCTTCCTGTTCGTGGCGCGGGCGGGTTTCAGCGGTGCGGGTTTCAGCAGGGGGGATCCGGCGGGCATCGGCTGCAGCGGATCGGGCATCGCGATCGCGGCGATCGCCTGGCGCGGCGCGCGACGGCTGCTGGCGCCGGTGGTGGCTCGTGCGGTGCGGGCCGCCTTCGCCTTGCCGGTGGCGGGCGGCGTCTTCGCCGCTGCGGCCCGGGTCGGCGCCTTGTTCCGGGCCGGCTTCTTCGCCGGTCTCGCGGTGTCCTGCATGGGCGCCGCGCTTTCCCGACGCGGCGTGGTCACCGCTTTCGGTATGGGCCTGCGTGCGCTTTCGCCGGCCGTGCGTGCCGCCACGGTCAACCGGCGCACCTGACGTTCCAGTTCGGCGATGCGGCGATGCGCGGCATCGACCTCGGTGCGCCCGGGCATGCCGAACAGATTGCCGATCAATTCGATCTCGCGCTGGATGCCTGCACGGACGCGCATCTGCGCGTTCACCAGTTCGCCGTAGATCCTGCGGAAGCGCGGGGACAGCGCGATCTCGGCATAGGCCTCCTCGGCGGCGTCGATCCACAGATCGAACAGCGCGCGCGCCGATTGCAGCTGACGGCCGGGCTCGCTGCGTTCGGCGAGCTTGCGTTCGAAGCGCTCGAACGCATCCTGATTGGCTTCGAGCATCAGCGTGCCGTATTCGTCGTTCCTGCGCTGCAGTTCCAGTTGCGCTTCGGCCAGCGCCTGCCAGCGTTCCTGGTGCTCGCGGGTGAGGCCGAACGCCGGCATCCGCAGCCAGTTCATGCCCTCCTGAAGCAGGCCGCCCTGACGCAGGCCGCCGAGGATCGGCGCCACCTCGGCGTACCACTGCTCGAAGCCGGACTGCCCGCGACCGGCCATGCCCGAGGTCGTCGCCGAAAACAGGTCGGCGAAAGGATTGCCGCCGAGCGCCTGTTTCCAGGCGGCGGCGATGTCCTCGGCACTGGCCGCGCGACCGGCGAACTGCCCCGCCACCTGCTGCATCGTGCCCAGCCACTGCCGCGCCTGCGCCGAAAACCGTTCGATCGCGTCCCCGGCGTCGTTGCGCGCACCGCCGCCGGCCATTCGTGACCAACCGTCGAGCGCCGCCCGCCAGGGATCCTGCGGGGCATGCATGCCGCCGGCGGACCGCAGCGCGTCGCTCAGCGCGGTCCAGTAACGTTGCGCCTGCGCGCCGAGCTCATCGGCCCCGCCGAATCCAGAACCACCCGCACCGCCTGCAGTCCACATCGCCACGCTCCCGGTCAGAGGCGGCCATGATAGCAACGGCCTCGCAACGGAATATCGCGATGGTCGCGCGCCGGCATCCCGGGCGCGGGATCACCACTTCGGAATGCGCAAGGTCTTGCTGACCATCAACGAACCGGACAAGGCGTAGGTCAAGGTCAACGGATGCAGCACCCAAGGGCCGATCCGGTATGCATCGAACCAGAAGTCGCCGCCGATGCGGCCCGCGTCGGCCGCGACCACCAGCATCACCACCAGCGCGAGGCTGGTCGGGATCGGCGTACCTTCAAAGTACTTGACCTTGTCGTTGCCCGCCGCGAGCTGTTCCGCGGTGATGTTGAAGCGCGCCAGCCGGCTCACGCCGCAGCACACGAAATAGCCCAGCACCAGCCAGTCCCAGCCGCCCTGCAGACCCGCAGCGTAACCGAGCGCCGCGGGCGCGACGCCGAAGGAAATCACGTCGGCGAGTGAATCGAGTTCGCGCCCCAGCGTGGACGAAGACTGGCGCCAGCGCGCGACCCGGCCATCGAGCGCGTCGAACACGAAGGCCAGCGGCACCAGCGCCAGCCCCCAGATCAGGTCGCGGGGATTTCCCGATTGCATGTAGCCCAGCGCGCAGAACACCGCGCTCACACCGCAGAAGGCATTCGCCAGGGTCAGCCAGTCGGCCAGATGAAAATCACGGAACATCGAGAAATGGCGGCTGATCATCGGCGATCACCTGCCTGCGCCGAGGTCGTGCCCCTCCGCGCGTCGTGCGGAGGGCGATCGCGCATTGTCTGGAGCGGGCCGTGCGACGCGCATCCGATGGCGGGACGGCGCGCAGCCGCGGCGAAGGCGGGAATTCCGCGCCCGGGTCCGGTCCATCGGTAGGTGCTGTCCGTGGTCATGCCCTCTCCTCGCATCGACCGCAGCTTGCCAGCGATGCGGCGGGCTCACAAGAGAAACGACGGCCACGACGCCGGAATGCGCGGCCGTTCCGGAAACGCGGCCCGCGCTCAAGGCATGGCGAGGTGCTCGGCGGTCAACGGCTTGCCGGCGCGCGGCACGGTAGCGACGACCGCGTCCGCCGGCTGGGCGCCCTTGCCCTCCAGTGCCGCGAGAGTGCGATCCAGCGCGGAATAGACATAAGGCAGCAACGGCAGATACCGCGCGCCGTAATCCGGCAGGCCGAGGAAGGCATCGAAATGCTGCGCATTGCGCACCTGCCAGAAGCGGACATCACGACCAGCGGCGCGCGCGCGCGCGACATAGGGCGTGCTGGTGAAGGCCATCGGGATCAGGCCATCGTCGACGCCGTGGATGATCGTCACCGGCAGCCCCGCGCGAGGCAGCCCGGCCCGGGTTTCGGCGACGCCGCGGCGCACGCGGTCCGCGTCGACCGACGCGCCGCGCCAGAGATCGCGGAGACAGCGCAGGCGAAGGGACGCCGGATCGATCCGCGCGACTTCGTCGACGATGCCGACACCGGCGCCCGGCGGGATGCCGCTGGCGTCGCTCCACCAGGTAGCGCGTTCCGGCGCAGTGGCCGCACGCGGCGTGCCATCGGACTGCTGCATCGACCAGCGATAGCCGCAGGGATGCTCGCCCACGCCGTAGCGACCGTACGCCGAGGCGTAGGTCACCGCCACCGCGCGCCACAGATCGAAACCGACGCTCAGCGCTCCGGCGCGCAAGGCGTCGTCGGTCCAGCCGGCCGCGCGCATCCGGCCATGGGCATCCTGCGCGAGCGCGGCGGTGTCCGCGCCTTCGAGCAGACCCGCATCGCGCAGCGCGTCGCAACGGGCGATCCAGTTCGGTCGCGCCTGGGCCTGCAGCGGCGGCTGCGGCAGGTGTTCCATCGCCAGCAGCGCGCACGGCATCAGCAACGCGGCCTCGGTCGCGTAGTCGTAGAGCGCACGCGCGCCCCCGCCTTCCACGAGCACGCTGGGCTCGCCCGCGACGACCGCGTCCAGCCACTCGCCATCCAGTTCCGCCGCACGCAGCACCGCACCGCCACCGTTGGAAATGCCCACCGCGATGATCCGGGTGTTCGCGAAGGTGAAAGGCCCTTCGTCCGGGTAGGCGCGCTGCAACGACAGCAATCCGAATTCCGCCGCCTGGCGCACGTGGCGGCCCCAGTCCGCTTCCGGGTTGTCCTGCGAATGCGCGTGCTTGAACGCGATGCCGGACGCGTCGGCCGGCGCGTCCGGCGCGAACGCGAGTCCGCCCGCGTCGGCGGCGCCGGACGTCCCGTCGGCGCGGACGCCACTGCGCGCATCGAGATCGTAGTAATCGGTTCCGGCGCCCTTGTCGGTGTAGGCGACCGCGCACCCCCGGGGTAATCCCCAGGCACCGGCGACCGCGATCGCCCCGTAGACGCCGCGCGACCCGGACGACGGCGCCACCAGCAGGCAGCGCCGCGCGCGATCGAATCCGTCGGGCACCTGGGTCACCACGCGATGCGGATGACGAGCGCCGGGCACCGTCGCCAGGGCCGAATACTCGCGTCCGGGCACGGCCGCGGTGCTGCCGTAGACCTCGCCGTAACCACCGCCTGGCGCGAGATCGGCGATCCCGCGCCAGTTGCTCCAGATCGCGCGCCGGCGCAGTTCCGCCGCGGTGGGCGCGGCGGCATCGGCGAAGGGGGGCGGCGCGAGGCTGCGCAGGCCGGCGAGCCCCAGTCCGGCGGTCAGCAGATCATCGCCGTCGCGATGGAGGGTCGCGCGTTCGGCGCTGAACATGGCGGGCTCCCGGTGTTCCGCGGAACCGGCCGCGGTGGCTTTCGTCACCCCGACAGTACGCGGAGCACCGGCGCATGCGGCCACGGCCAACGACACTGTCAACGACAGGCAGGCGCGGATCACGGTTTTCGGTGGGATGAACGTCATGACCCTCCACGCTAACAGCTGGCGGTTTCCGCGGCATCGTACCTTCGTCCAAGACCGGGGGGCGACCGCGTTCGTGGCAGCCTGTTAGGCTTGATCCGATCGCTTCCTCCCGACGCCCCGCCATGCCGCTGCTGTTGATCGCCGACGACCACCCGCTGTTCCGCGCCGCCCTGCGCGGTGCGGCCGCGGAAGCCGCGGAGGATGTCGAAACCTGCGAAGCGGCTTCGCTGGATGAAGTGCTCGCGACCCTGGAAGCCCGCGCCGACATCGACCTGGTCCTGCTCGATCTGCACATGCCCGGCAATCACGGTCTCGCCGGACTGGCCGCGATCCGCGCCCAGTACCCGGCGGTCGCGGTGGCGCTGGTCTCGGCCAACGAAGACCCGCAGATCGTCCGTCGCGCCCTCGACCACGGGGCCGCCGGCTACATTCCCAAGAGCGCCGGCCTCGACGACCTGCGCGACGCCATCCGCGCCGTGCTCGCCTGCGAAGAGTGGCTGCCGCCGGCACTGCGTCCCGCCGTCGCCCGGGCCCGTTCCGCACCGGGCGACGCCGATCTCGCCGCACGCCTCGCCAGTCTCACGCCACAGCAGTTCCGGGTTCTCGCTCTCGTCGCCGAAGGCCTGCTCAACAAACAGATCGCCGACCGTCTCGACGTGCAGGAGCGCACGGTCAAGGCCCACCTCAGCGCGATCTTCGAAAAACTCGGCGCCCGCAACCGCACCCAGGCCAGCGTGATCCTGCGCGAGCTGGAAATCAGCGATCCGGCAAGGCAGCGGTGAAATCGTGCGATCCGGCATCCGGATCGTGGACGTCGAACCTTCCGCCGCAACGGGTCTCGGATCGGCCCGGCTATAATCGAGAACGTGCGCGCACCAAGAGCCGCGTGACGCCCTGTCGATCGATTCGGGTGTTTCGTCGACCAGTACGTCAATGCGGCTGCGGATGGCGGGTTGTTCGGCAACTCGAAACTCGAAGCCCCCATGTTTCCGGCACCGACGACGAGCGTACGGGCCGGGTGTGGAGGATGCCCAACCGCCATGGTCTACATGGAAATTTTTTTGAATCCTGCAACGACCTTGTACGACGGCCTGAAGAGCACATCGGCATCACCACGAAAAAAAACGGAGTGCCAAGACTCCTGACGGCCTCGTTTCGCACTTCATCATCAATTCCGACCCTCATTTATCATCACCCCATGCGCCTCAACAAACACATCAGCGACACCGGTTTCTGCTCCCGCCGCGAGGCCGATCGTCTGATCGGTGAAGGGCGGGTGACGGTCAATGGCCAACGTGCGCGGGTCGGTACGGAACTGGCCGAGGGCGATGAGGTCCGGATCGATGGCGAGATCCTGCGGCCGCGGACCGCGGCGAAAGGCAAGCGGCGCCACGTCTACATCGCCCTGAACAAGCCGGTCGGGGTCACCTGCACCACCGAGGCCCAGGTCAAGGGCAACATCGTCGATTTCGTCGGACATCAGGAGCGGATCTTCCCGATCGGGCGCCTGGACAAGGATTCCGAGGGCCTGATCCTGCTGACCAGCAACGGCGACATCGTCAATTCGATCCTGCGCGCCGAGAACAAGCTGGAGAAGGAATACCTGGTGGTGGTGAATCATCGGATCACCGATGAATTCCTGCGCGGGATGAGCCGCGGCGTGCCGCTGCACGGGCAGACCACCCTGCCCTGCCGGACCGCCCGGCTGGGCCCGGTCGGGTTCCGGATCGTGCTGACCCAGGGCCTGAACCGGCAGATCCGGCTGATGGCCGCGCATTTCGGCTATCGGGTGAAACAACTGTTGCGGGTGCGGATCGGCAACATCAAGCTCGGGCATCTGAAACCCGGCCAGTGGCGCAACCTGACCGATGCGGAGCTGGGCAGGCTGCTGCCCGAGCACCAGGACTGGTGATCGCCCGGACCGGCGATGCAGCGTTCCATCCCGGGCGTCGTGCCGCGCCTTGATCCCGGCGCCCTTGTCTACAATACGGATCAGCCGGCCCGGCGCTTCCCGGGCCGTTCCCTTCTCCGTCGCGAGCCCCCATGAGCCACGCCTCAATGAGTACCTCCAAGCATTCCAAGCTGGTCATCCTCGGTTCCGGTCCCGCCGGCTGGACCGCCGCCGTCTACGCCGCCCGCGCCAATCTCAAACCGGTGGTCATCACCGGTCTGCAGATGGGTGGCCAGCTGATGACCACCACCGAGGTCGACAACTGGCCGGGCGACGCCCATGGCCTGATGGGGCCGGATCTGATGGCGCGGATGCAGGCGCACGCCGAGCGTTTCGACACCGAGGTGGTGTTCGACCACATCCACACCGCCGACCTCGCGCAACGCCCGTTCCGGCTCAAGGGCGACAGCGGCGAGTACACCTGCGACGCCCTGATCATCGCGACCGGCGCCACCGCCAAATACCTGGGCATCCCCTCCGAAGAAGCGTTCAAGGGCCGCGGCGTCTCCGCCTGCGCCACGTGCGACGGTTTCTTCTACAAGGATCAGGACGTGGCGGTGATCGGCGGCGGCAATACCGCGGTCGAAGAAGCGCTGTATCTCTCCAACATCGCGCGCAAGGTCTATCTGGTCCATCGTCGCGACACGCTGCGCGCAGAAAAGATCATGCAGGACAAGCTGTTCGCCAAGGTCCAGGCCGGGAAGATCGAAACGGTCTGGCATCACACCGTGGACGAAGTGCTGGGCGACACCGCCGGTGTCACCGGCATGCGCGTGAAGTCGGTGCTCGACGGCAGCACCCGCGACATCGCGATCCACGGGTTCTTCGTGGCCATCGGCCATACGCCGAACACCGCCCTGTTCGAGGGGCAACTGGCGATGAAGAACGGCTATCTGACCATCCAGACCGGTCTGGACGGCAACGCCACCCAGACCTCGGTGCCGGGCGTGTTCGCTGCAGGCGATGTGGCCGATCAGGTCTATCGCCAGGCCATCACCTCCGCCGGCTTCGGCTGCATGGCCGCGCTGGACGCCGAGAAGTTCCTCGACAAGAGCGAGTGACCGGAGCCCGACGATGCTGAGGACCAGTCCGGATTTCGACGATATCGATCTCGCGCTGGTCCACGGCTTCCTCTCGCGCGAGTCCTACTGGGCCAAGGGCATTCCGGCGGACACGCTGGAGCGGGCGCTGCGGCACTCGGTCTGCTGCAGCGGCTTTCTGGAAGGTGTCGGTCAGGTCGCGTTCGCACGCGCGGTGACCGATCAGGCGACTTTCGCCTACCTCGCCGATGTCTTCGTGCTGCCGGCGCATCGCGGCCACGGCCACGGCCGCGCCGTGGTCGAAGCGCTGATGCGCGATCCGCGCCTGCAGGGACTGCGGCGCTGGCATCTGGTCACCCGCGACATGCAGGCCTTGTACGCGAAACTCGGGTTCGAGCCCCTGAGCCAGCCGGAGCGACACATGCAGAAGCACGATCCGGACGTGTATCGACGTTCCGCGGACACATGACGCCCAGAATCCTGACCGCGCTGGACGAGATCTCGCCGCTCGCCTGGGACGCCCTCCACGACGGCCGCAATCCATTCGTCTCGCATGCGTTTCTGTCCGGGCTGGAATCGCAGGGTTGCCTGCGCGAGGACTGGGGCTGGACTCCGCGTCACCTGACGCTCTGGGACGGCGATGCGCTCGTCGCAGCCGCTCCGGGATATCTCAAGACCAATTCCCACGGCGAGTTCGTGTTCGATCACGCCTGGGCCCGCGCCTATGCGCAATACGGGCGCGATTACTACCCGAAATGGCTCTGCGGCGTGCCCTACTCGCCGGTGACAGGGCCGCGGCTGCTCGCCCGCGATCCTGCCGCGCGACGCGCGCTGGCCGAGGCGATCGACGGTGCGATCGCATCGCTCGGCGCGTCTTCCGCGCATCTGAATTTCCTGACCGAAGACGACGATCGCGTTTTCGATGGCGTGCCGGGGTGGTTGCGGCGGATCGACGTGCAGTACCACTGGCGCAACGAGGTCGGCTGGCGCGATTTCGATGCCTTCCTCGCGGCGATGGACCACAAGCACCGCAAGAACATCCGCCAGGAGCGGGCCAAGGTCGCACGCGCCGGTGTCGTCTGCCGGGTCGTGCATGGTGACGAAGCCAGCGCGACCGACCTGGAAGCCATGCACGCTTTCTATGTGCGCACCTTCGCCGACTACGGCAATGCGCCGGCGCTGACGATCGGCTTCCTCCGTCATCTGGCTCGGACGATGCCCCGGGCACTGGTACTGATCCTGGCCGAACAGATCGGAACGATCATCGCCGGTGCGCTGTGCCTGCGCGGGGGCGACACTCTGTACGGGCGGTACTGGGGCGCGATGCGGACGCTTCCGGGCCTGCACTTCGAGACCTGTTATTATCAGGGCATCGACTACTGCCTGCGCGAGGGGTTGACCCGCTTCGAACCCGGGGCCCAGGGCGAGCACAAGATCGACCGCGGCTTCCTCCCGGCCTTCGTGCGAAGCCGGCACCGGTTGGCCGATCCCGATTTCGCGGAAGCGCTGGAACGCTGGTGCGCGGAGGAAGCCGAGGTCGTCCGTTCCTGGGCCGCGCGTCTGGCAACGCATTCGCCGTTCCGCGCACACGGTGAAGTCCCCCTCCACGTCGGCACCGGATGAGCCTGCGCCTGCCCTGGCTCGGAGGCGACCCGGGAAGCCCCTTCCCGCCGGTCTCGACCGCGCTCCGCAACCCGGATGGCCTGCTCGCCGCAGGCGGCGATCTACAGCCCGCTCGACTGCTCGACGCCTACCGGCAGGGGATTTTCCCGTGGTACTCGGATGGCCAGCCGATTCTCTGGTGGTCGCCCGATCCGCGCACGGTGTTCCGGACCGACGGGGTACGCCTGTCGCGCCGCGATCGACGCCAACTGCGCGGTCGCGGCCGTTGGATCGCACGCGCCGATACGGCTTTCGAGGCCATGGTGATCGCGTGCGCGCAGACGCCGCGACCCGGGCAGCGCGGCACCTGGATCACCGACGACATGATCGAAGCCTATGGCCGGCTGCATCGACTCGGCCACGCGCACAGCATCGAGATCCACGACGAGGCCGGCGACGACGGCCCGCGGCTGGTCGGTGGAATCTACGGCGTCGCGGTCGGCCGGATGTTCTTCGGCGAAAGCATGGTCAGTCTCGAATCCGGTGGCTCGAAAGCCGCACTGCTCGCGCTGGCCCACACCCTGCATCGATGGGGCTGGCCGCTGATCGATGCCCAGGTCGAGAACGACCACTTGCTGCGGCTGGGGGCGGAATCGTGGCCGCGGGCGCGGTTCGTGACGGAGATCGCCCCCTTGACCGCCGATGCCGGACGGGTCGGCGACTGGACCGACGCCTTCGGCACCTGCCCGATCGCCGGTCTGGTCGGCGGCCAGATCGACGACTAACGATTTTTTTGCGATCGGGCGCCGGCCGTGGCACAATGCACGGCTTCGTCGGGCCTTGAGCCCGGCCTCATCACGGCACACAGGGCGCATGGCGAAAGACGACGTCATCGAATTTGAAGGTACGGTCTCCGAAACCCTCCCGAACACCATGTTCCGGGTGAAGCTGGAGAACGGCCACGAGATCATCGCTCACATCTCCGGGCGGATGCGCAAGAACTACATCCGCATCCTCACCGGCGACAAGGTCAAGGTCGAAATGACGCCTTACGACCTGACCAAGGGCCGCATCACCTACCGCATGAAGTGATGCACGCAACCCATTGAAGAAAAAGGCGGCCATGGGCCGCCTTTTTCGTGTCCGCCACTTTCCGTGGCCGCGGCGGCACTCAGTCGACGACCGCAGGCAGCAGCTTCTCGGGTTCGGCCTGCGCCTCGACCATCAGTTCGTCGTCGCGCACATCGACACCGACCCGGCCGCCGTTGACCAGCTTGCCGAACAGCAGTTCGTCCGCCAGCGGCCGCTTGATCTTGTCCTGGATCACCCGCGCCATCGGTCGCGCGCCCATCAGCGGGTCGAAACCGTGTTCGGCCAGCCAGTCGCGTGCCGCCGGCGTGGCCGAGAGCGAGACGTTCTTCTCGTGCAGCAGGGTTTCCAGCTCGATCAGGAACTTGTCGACCACGCGCAGGATATGATCGAAGCCCAGCGCCTGGAACTGCACCACCGCGTCGAGGCGGTTGCGGAATTCCGGGCTGAAGCTGCGGCGGATCACTTCCATCGCATCGGTGCTGTGGTCCTGCTTGGTGAAACCGATCGAACGCCGCGCGGCCTGGACCGCGCCGGCATTGGTGGTCATCACCACGATCACGTTGCGGAAGTTCGCCTCGCGGCCGTTGGTGTCGGTCAGCACGCCACGGTCCATGACCTGCAGCAGGATGTTGAAGATGTCCGGATGGGCCTTCTCCACCTCGTCCAGCAGCAGCACGCAGTGCGGGGTCTTGACGATCTTCTCGGTCAGCAGGCCGCCCTGGTCGAAACCGACGTAACCCGGGGGGGCGCCGATCAGGCGGCTCACCGAATGCGGCTCCATGTATTCGCTCATGTCGAAGCGGACCAGTTCGATCCCGAGCTGCA